>JANOEZ010000273.1:0-2409 GCA_031413335.1 Nitrospirota bacterium | reverse complement strand
AACAAAGACGGAAGCATTGATCTCTCCGAATTGTTTGCCTATATCAAGCCCCAGGTGGAAACGGTGGCACGGCGTGAATTTCATAATGAACAGACTCCGCAATTGGGAGGAAACCAGGAATTGCTTGCTCGTGGTGTGAGGCTCGTTGATCGGCCCAACCCGCAACGGTGAATCGTTCGCCCTGGTCCACTAGACAGCTAACGTATTTCGGGGACTTCTGGTTTGATTGCCGGAGCCCCCGTTCCCCATCCGCCCGTACTTCTTTCTACCGTCCTGATCTGTCCTGCTAGAACGATGCTCCGAACACCGTAACGCCATCATTTTCTTGCGTGGGCAGGCATTCTCTGTGGTACATTCTCTTCTCGTGGCGCAACAGGACAAGCTAGTAGAGCGAATCCTACATGGCGCGTCGGATGCCAACATCGGTTTCGAGGAGCTGTGCCAGTTGCTCCGGCGCCTGGGATTCGATGAGCGCACCCGCGGCAGTCACCATGTGTTTAGAAAACAGGACGTCCAAGAGTTGATTAACTTGCAACGCGTTGGGAACAAAGCCAAAGTCTATCAAGTCAGACAGGTTCGGGCGGTCCTTCTGAAGTACGGGTTGAGAGGCGCGAGCGATGCATAAATACGAAGTCATCATTTACTGGAGCAATGAGGATCAGGCGTTCATTGCCGAGGTGCCTGAACTCCCCGGCTGTATGGCTCATGGCCAGACACAAGAATCCGCCCTCGCATCAGCCAATGAAGCGATTCAATTGTGGATCGATACTGCGAAAGAGTTCGGCCGCACGGTGCCGGAACCAAAAGGGCACCGTCTGATGCTTGCCTAGTACGCTTCCTCCACGATCCCACAGCACGATGTGGCCGGTACCGGTCTTGTTCACGTTGGTAAGACTTACGTTCAGTCTTCTTCTTATCGGTGCCGCCCCAGATCCCATACACGCAGAGCAGATTTCTGATCCTGCCTATCTGTCCGAACTGATTCGCAGGGCAACCGACGCAAAACTAGCCGACAGCCGCGAGTGGCATGTCCTGCTGCATTATCGGCCGAATTTTTTCGGCGGCGTCACCAGCGAACAGGACGGACCAATGTTCTTTCTGGCTCCGGATGGCAAGACCAACCCGCAGGCCGAGCTGGAGGCCACGTTGACAAAGCTTTTCTCCGACGATCTGATCGGCGAGGCGAAACAGTCGGTTCAGTGCGCGTTCATCGCACGGTACGCGTGGCTCAGGGATAAGCTGGCGTTTGATGACCGGCGTCTGCCTCCTCGAGCCTGCGAGAAATTCAACAATTGGATGGAAGGGCTGAACCCGCGATCCATCACGCTGATCTTTCCCTCCGCCTTCATGAATAATCCAGCCTCCATGTTCGGCCATTCACTCTTCCGCGTGGATCGGCAGGACCAAACACCGCAAACGAGAATCCTGGCCTACACGATAAATTTCATGGCGGAAGTGCCGGATGGCGAGGGCATTATGTTTGCCGTCCGTGGCCTTGCAGGAGGCTATGCAGGACAATTCTCCGCGATTCCCTACTACTTGAAGGTCAAGGAGTATCGCGATATCGAGAACCGAGATATCTGGGAGTACCGGCTGAACCTGACCGACGCGCAGGTGCGGCGGATGCTCATGCACGTCTGGGAGATGGGCAACGCCTCGTTCGATTATTTTTTCTTCAGGGAAAACTGTTCGTATCAGCTCCTGCCGCTGCTGGAAGTCGCGAACCCGGCATGGCGCTTGACGGAGCAGTTCACATGGTGGACGCTGCCGGGCGACACCGTCCGATTGGTCATAAAGCAGCCGGGCGTCGTTGGTGATGCGGTCTATCGCCCCGCTCGCACGACGCAGATCAGGCGGCGTTACGAGCGCCTTTCCAGCGACGAGCAGGGTCTGCTCGGGAAGATTCTTCAAGAGCCGGCACTGGTTCGCGAGCCAGCGTTTCAGCAGCGTCCGGTCGAGCGGCGGGCTTTGCTGCTCGATATCGCCTCGGATTATCTGCGCTATCAGAGCGTCAAGGATGACGTGCGGGCGGAGTCGTACAAAAGCCGGGACCGGGACGTGCTGGTCGCCAGGAGCGAGCTGAAAATAAAATCCGACGACACGCCGATCGAGCCGTTCGTCACGAGGCCCGAATTGGGGCATCGGACGTCGCGGATCGGCGTGGGGGCCGGCTACCGGCAGGATGAATGGTTCGAGGAAGTGAACCTGCGCGCGTCGTACCATGATCTACTTGACCCCGAGCCCGGCTACGCGCCGGGGTATCAGATTGAACTCCTGTCCGGTGCGTTGCGTCACTATGAAAAGTCCGGGCAGACGAGGCTGGAGCGGTTCACGCTGGCCAATGTCATGTCGCTCACGCCTGCCGACGCACTGTTTCTGTCGCCGTCGTGGAAGGTGAACGTCGGCATG
>JANOEZ010000272.1:0-1307 GCA_031413335.1 Nitrospirota bacterium | reverse complement strand
CTCCTGCTTCGCGTCCATCTGCCTGCCGGCACTGAGCAAGCCCCCCAGGCCAGAACGACCCAGATCGCCACCGTCCGGTCGGTGGAGGGCACCCGGTCCGGCTTGAAATTTCTGGCCTTCACCCCGCCGGAACAGGCGTACCTGGAGCAGACCGTCACCAACACTCTCAGGCGATTTACAGGAAAGACTGCCGGTCCTACCCAACCCTGACCCTCCGCAGAAGGAGGTTTATCCTTCAGGGGTGCGTGCGATGTTCATCGGCAGATTTCTCATGAGCCTCTTGCTCGCCGCCGCAGCGGCCAGCTCCGCGTTAGCCGAAACCACCGCGCAGAGCGTCCATTGGGGCGCCCTCGCCTACCCCGACAAGGACCGCACGCTCACGGCTGGATTCATCACCGACCGGTTCACGGAATTCGACGGCGCCGGCAAACGCTACAACGACACGCGGGAAACGATGGGCTTCAATTTCTGGTCCCTGAGCTGGACTGAGCGGCTGGAAAAATACAAAGGATGGAACACCAACCTCACCGTGGGAGCCGGGCCAACACGCGACGGCTTCAGCCGCTTCCTTCAGAACGACGTGGTGCACAAATTCCGAGGACTCACGCCGGTGCCGGTCGGCGCCACACGCGAGGCAACGGATTTCATGTTCAACGGAACGCTCACCAGATGGACCGGACTGTTCGGCGATCACGAGGACGGCTTTGCGGGAGTCGGCCTGGCAGCCGGCTCGCTCTACTACGAACCCTATGTTCAACTCGGGGTCCGGCGGATGTCGCTGGCCGATGCCGCGCGGGCAAGCTTCGGCTCGGCGCCGGCCTTCCTGGAAACTGCCTCGGACTACATCCGCTTTTCGGCCATGGGCCGCTACGGCCGGCCCTTCAGCGGCGCGGCCTTTCGGGACGTGGCGCCGCAGAACTACCTCGCGCAGGGATCCATCGGCGTCGGAAACTACTGGTCGTGCCACTGCGACAAGACCCCCTGGGAAATCGAGCTGGCCGTCACCGTGGACTCAGGACTGTTCGTGGATCACAAGGGAGATGCGCTGGAAGAACGGTTCGTCTCGCTGGCGCTGCGGTATGGGGCTGCAAGTCTCGAAACGTGGAATGATCTCATCAACCAGAAGGATTACGGACCGAGCTTCGGCGCCCGCGCCACGGTCGACCTGCTGTACCTCTACGATCACTGGTGACGAGGCCCTGAGAGGCAAAGTGCGGGCTTCATTCCGAGCGGGGACAGGCCTACGAGCGGTCTGTCCCCGCCCACCCCGGCGCGCCGACACGCACCCTTTGCCCGTGGCGAGCACC
>JANOEZ010000271.1:0-1386 GCA_031413335.1 Nitrospirota bacterium | reverse complement strand
GTCGACGATGTCGCCGGCGGGATTGGGCTGGTGCTGGACCAGGATGGACACGACCGCTATACCAGTTCGAATTTTTCACAGGGCCTCGGCTACTACTTTGGGATCGGGATCAAGATGGATGAGCGGGGCCACGACCGGCATGACGCGGCGCGCTACGGGCACGGCGCCGGCGCGCATTTTGGGGTCGGCCTGTTTGTGGATCGCGCGGGCGCCGATCGCTACGGATCGGCCGGGCCGTTGTATAACGGGGCCGCGGCCTGGGATCGTAGCGTGGCGTTGGCCGTCGATGATGGGACCGATGACGACACCTATGATCTGACGCGTTCCACGGGACTCGGCATTGCCGATCACCATGCGTGGAGTCTGTTCGTGGATGCCGGCGGCCGTGACCGGTATCTGGTGCCTCAGGGATTGGGTTCTGCTGGGCACGGCAGCGCGAGCGGATTTCTCGATCTGGGCGGAGAGGATCGGTACGAGACCGCGATGCCGGTGCGTCAGGGCGCGGTCCTGCGTCGTAACGGGCCGGGCGATCTGTTTGTGGACCGTTGATTGCGCCCGCATTATCCGTACAGGCTTCTACTCCAACCGCCGACACGCTGCTACGACAGGCCTGGCCGCCGGTTGCACGCGGCCACGCGGGCGGGCTCGCCGCTCGGTCAGTCGACATCCCTGTTCAAGGATGCCTCCCTTCCTCACGGCTCCACGCGCCCGTCTCGCCTAGCGTCTCGGCGGTTTCGTGACGAACCCTCACGGACAACGCGGGCTAGTCGTAGATCGGCAAACACGAAGCCGTCGCGCGTGATGATTTCGCCTGGCAGGATCGCGACGGGCTCTTTGAACATCGGGCCGGCGAAGGCGAAAGTATGAAATTCCCCCCGCTCTCCGCAGGGGTCCACGCCATCCGGCAAATCCTTGAGCAGCCATTCATCGAAGGTCCGGCCCGCAAAGGCGGGAGACAGCTGTTTCGGATCCACGCAGGTCAGATAGGCCCGAAGACCCGAGGCGATCATGCGATCGGCCAACCGTCCCGTCGGCTGTCCCCAGAGCGGGAACAGCGGCTGGATGCCGGTGCCTGCCAGCATCTGTTCACGATACCGCCGCACGTCTTCCAGAAACAGGTCGCCGAAGGCCATGTGCGTGATGCCGTCGGCCTTGGCCTGGGTGATGGCGCCGCGCATGGCGTCTTCGTAAGCGGCGTTGGAGCAGGGGTGCGGCAGGAAGATTTTAATGAGCGGCACCCCGGCGGCGGCCGCCTGCACGTCGAGCAGCGCCTCGCGCACGGCGTGCATGGCGACGCGTCCGGCTTCCTGATTGAGCGTCGTCAGGAGTCCTACCACGTCCACGTCGCCGCGGGTCCGCAGCATATGGAGCGTCCAGGCACTGTCC
>JANOEZ010000270.1:0-2635 GCA_031413335.1 Nitrospirota bacterium | reverse complement strand
GGGTGATGGAGAGAAACTGGATCCCGTCGATGTGTTGCCAGGGGATGGTCTTCACCTGATGGATCGCCAGGAATCCCGCCTCGACCATGCCGCCGATGTAGTCGCCGACGGTCAGCGCGCCCGAAAGGCAATCGCCCCATTTCTCCGTATCGTGGACCAGATACTGCGGAACGGTCTGGTCGGCGACAATGTCCGAAATGGTAAACCGCCCGCCGGGCTTGAGAATGCGGAACATGTCATGAAAAACCTTTCGCTTATCGGGGGCCAAGTTGATGACGCAGTTGGAAATGATCAGATCCACGCTGCCGTCGTTCACCGGCATGGCGTCCGCGATGCCCTTGCGGAAGTCGACGTTGGAGGAGGGATGTCCGAGGTTCTTCGCCACGATCGGCGCGTTGCGCCGGGCGATCTCCAACATCGTATCGGTCATGTCGATGCCGATCACGCGGCCGGAGGGGCCGACGCGCCGGGAGGCCTCAAAGCAATCGATGCCGCCGCCGGAGCCGATATCCAGCACGGTTTCGCCGGCTTTGACCGTGTCGAGACCGGCCGGCGTCCCGCAGCCGTAGGAGATGTTCAACACTTCCTCGGGAATAAACGTCTTGGGGTCGTTGAAATTGTAGCCGGTCGGGCAGCACATCTGCTCGCCGGTGGCGGCGGCCCTAGCGTAGCGCTCGCTGACCTTCTGCGCGATGTCGTCGATCATGCCGGCCCCCTTAGATACAAGCAGAGAATTGTCGAGACCATACCGAAGCGGCCCCGACCTGTCAATCTGGAGGCGCACCGTTTTGTTTCCGACTCGGAGCATTCTCCCTGGGCTTAGTCGGTCGAGCGCCCCAAACCTTACAAACCCGAAAGCCGGCACACCGCTCTGTAGGCTCCCGTAATCCGGCAGCGTGAGTTGACAGGTATCGCGCCGGGCAGTAGCCTGTTCCCGTTTCTTCACCCCAGGGGAGCTGACACATGATGAAGCCTGAATCCGCGCGGGCGCTGATGTGGAGCGGTGCGATCCTGATTATCGTCGGGGCCGCGGTGGGCGCGCCTGCCGGAGGGCTCTTCTGCATGGGATTGGCCGCGCTCTGCGCGTTGCCACCAATCATCGTCGGGCCTCTGGGTCCCCGCATCGGTGGTGTCGTCATTCTGGCCGTCGCGCTCGCCATCGCCGTGCAGATGTATCCGCTCTATCAGAAGGAACAGGAACGGTACCGCGAGCGCGCGACGAAGTCACAGGCGACTCCGCAGCCAGCGCCGCCTTCTCCGTAACTCGTTGGTTGGCTCCGCTCGATCGCTCGGCCCAATTCACGAGCTGTTCGGCATCTTCCGCCACGTCCACCGGCACTTCGTAATAGGTCTTGAGCGTCTGCTTACGGTTGGGGCGAAAGGGTTTCATGCCGCGTGCGCGGTAGCTGTCGTGACTCGTTTCGTCTGTTTTGAAGTAGAGCCGGCCCTTGTGAATAATCCCGAAGAAGACCTCGCCCCGATAGAGCCCATATCCGCCGAACATGGAACGGCAGGTGACGCCGCGAAGACCGTCGAGCTGATCCAGCACGAAATCCTTGAAACTGTCGTTCTTGAGGACCACAGAGCGTTTACAACGGTTTCCGTGCTGCGACCATCCGCACGGCAATGGGGAAAGTAATCCGGTCGCCCCGACGGTACTGTGTCGTGGCCTGAAGAATGCGCTGTTTCACGTCCTGTGCCTGATCGGCCGAGAGTTTAGCCATGAGATTCTGGACCGGCGCTGCGATTTCCATGAGGCTCGTGTAATACTCTTCGGCGGACGCGTAGGACCACTCCGCGAGAAATTCCTGATCTGCCACGTCGGTCAATCCAGCCTGTTGCAGCGTCCCCGCAAGGTCCCCGGGTCTCGCAAGCCGGAAGATACCCGGCGCGGCGGGGTCTGGCGGAGGCAGCTCGATCACTTGCTTGATTGCGGCCATCGAGAGACCGATCGAGGGGTTCTTCTCCGGCGCGGACCAAACGGCAGCCGCGACCCAGCCGCCGGGCTTCAGGACTCGCGCAATCTCTGCGGCGGCTTTAGGAATCTCCGGCAGGAACATCAGGCAGAAGCGGCTCGTCACGGCGTCGAACGAGTTTGCGTCAAACGGGAGCGCTGTCACATCGCCCGTGCGAAAGGTGACGTTGGCGAGGCTGAGCGACGAGGCCTTGCGGCGGGCCACCTCCAGCATCTGTTCAGCGAGGTCGATCCCCGTCACGCTGCCACTGGGCCCCACGGTTTGCGCCCCCAGCAGAGCGGGGTAGCCGGTGCCGGAGCCGAGGTCGAGCACGCGCAGGCCTGCTCGGAGCCGCGCATCGGCCACGAGCCGATGATTCAGACACGCCATCTGCTCGTCGAAAAACCGGTCCCACTTTTCCCAGCCGCCGGCCACGCGGTTCCAATCCTGCCGTTGACCTTCGATGACTTGTTGAGGAGTCTGCTGTGCCATGTGTCCTCTCTGTCTTATCGCGCAGGAACGATCTTCGCGATCACAAGCCCGGCCAGAAACCAACCGATCAGGAGATCGCCGAAACACACGGCTGTGTAGGCGGTCGAAAAATTCCACCAGTTCCAGTGCTGGAGGTTGGTGATCACGCCGGCGGTCAAGCCAAGCATCACCAGAAAACCGACGCGTCC
>JANOEZ010000269.1:0-3787 GCA_031413335.1 Nitrospirota bacterium | reverse complement strand
CGGCGTCGTGCACCTGCTCAGCCAGGAAATCAACCGCTGGACGGAAGACACCTGCCACTGGATCGAAGCGCTCGTCAACGTGGCCGCGCCGATGATCGGCCATCTCCAGCACCTCGAGCGGGCCAAACGGCGCGCGTTGATCGACGAGCTGACCGGCACCTACAACCGCCGCTTTCTGGAAGAAGCGCTCGCCAAGCTGGTCGTGCCGGACGATCGGCGGAGAGGCCAGGTGCTGAGCTTGATGGTGATCGATCTGGACCACTTCAAAAAGGTCAACGACACCTACGGCCACCAGGTCGGCGATCTGGTCCTGAAAACGGTCGCCCAAACCCTGAATAAGACCCTGAAGGATAGCGACGTGCTGGCGCGGTACGGCGGAGAGGAATTCGTCGTCGTGCTGCCACGAACCGACACGGTCGGGGCCGTCGCGGTCGCCGAACGTCTGCGCGTCGCCGTGGCGGGGCTGTCGCTTCGACGGCTGGCGCCCGTCGCGCCGGAGAGGGTGACGATCAGCGTCGGCGTCGCCTCCTGCCCGGTCCATGCCACGACGGTCGCCGAATTAGTCCACGCCGCCGACGAGGCCTTGTACAAATCCAAATCGGAAGGGCGCAACCGCGTGACGGCCGCACCGGATTCGCTCGAAGTCGCATTCCATGACCCCGGCGAACAAGACATCCCACGGTGAACGCCCCTGTTGCCGTCATCACCGGCGGCGCCCGAGGCATCGGGCGCGCTGTCGCTCTCGATCTCGCGCCACAAAAGTGGCGCGTGGCCATCTGCTACCGCACCAGCGAGAAAGAAGCGGCCGAAACTGCTCGCGAGATTGCTGCGCGAGGCGGTGAGCCATTGGCTGTCCGCTGCGACGTCTCCGATCCCGCTGCCGCCAAAAATCTGATTCTTCAAGTGGAGCAGACGTGGGGACGGATCGACGCGCTCATCAATTGCGCCGGCCCCTACCATCGCTTGAATCTCATGGACGAGACCCCGGAGGGATGGAACGAGATGTTCGATCACAACCTCCATCCCATTTTTTACCTGGCACACGCCGTGGCGCCGGGCATGAAAGCGCGCAAACAGGGACGGATCGTGAATTTCAGCATGGCGAACGCGGATCAGATGATCGCGCAACCGGAGGTGACCGCGCACTACATCGCAAAGGCGGGTGTGCTGATCCTGACGAAGACACTGGCCAAGATACTGGCGCCGCACGGCATCACGGTAAACGCCGTGTCGCCGGGGTTCATTAACTCAGGCAGCGCCCCGGCCGAGGAACTGGCAGGCATGGCCAAGAAGATTCCGGCCGGCTATGTCGGTGAGGTCAAGGATGTGGTCGCGACGGTGCGGTTTCTTCTATCGGACGAGGCTCGCTATGTGACTGGAACGAATATTCATGTGAGTGGAGCCTGGGGAATATAGGAGCAAGCTGATGCAAGCACCATTTCCCTTCCTTTTACAAACAAGCATCGCGCTAGCATTCATATCACTCCCATGGCCACTCCAGGCACAAACAGACGCCTCTCGCCAGACGACACAAGCAGCCGTCAGGTACCTTGCAGCCGCAAGCCGGCTTAAGGTCGTTCAAGAATCTGAATGCGCCCAGACGGTTGAAACACCGGTGGATTTGGTGATGGTCTTACAAGAGTTGAGGGCGCAACTCCCCTCCAACGACATGGCTGTCGTCGAAAAGACCTTTACCAGCCAGGACTTTCAGATTAAGCAGACCTTGGAGCCCAAACGATTTCTCGGCGTCATGCTCCAGACATTCCTATCCACGGGCATGACCCATGACTCGGCTTGCAGAAAAATCTCCGCCCTGCATGAGAAGGTGCTCAAAGAGCAGCGGGAGAACTGGAACCAATCTCGATAAGCACCGGTTAGGTGAGAGCGTTCGGCCGGTTCCAGTGGAGATTGTCTTACTTTCCGAACGCTTTTTTAAGCAGCGGTTCGATTTCGCCTTTGGCGGCCATGGGGTCGAGGATGTCGGTGTCCCCGTAGAACTGTCCGTCGATAAAGACCTTGGGCAGGGTCGGCCAGTTGGTCATCTTGGCCAGGAATTCCCGCTTGGCCGGGTTCTGCAGCACGTCGACCAGTTCATAGGGAAAGCCGTACTTGTCGAAAAACTGCATCGTTTCCCGCGTGAACCCGCACATCGGCATCTGCTTCGTCCCCTTGCCGTAAATCAGAATCTTGTTCGCCTTGATCTCTTTCTGAACTTCTTCTTCGATGGGATTTGACATAAAGCCTCCTATGCACCGTCTGTGGTTTCAGCCTTGATCTCGAGTGCGTGAATACGCCCGTCTTTCATCGCCTCATCCAGCGCCTGGTAGACCATCCGGTGACGGTCCAGCAGATTCTTGCCCTTGAAATGATCCGACACCACCTTGACGCTGAAGTGGTCACGCGTGCCGGTTCGATCCGTCACGGATACCGCCGCATCCGGCATGGTCTTACGAATATAGCTGGTGAGTGCGTCGTTGGTGATCACTGTGACCGGCCTCGTTACTGGAGAGAGAATACCGTAGCGCCCGGCAGTTACGCAACCGGCTACTCTTCCCCTCGCCGGCCATATAAGAGGGTGATATTCACCCGGCGGTTCTCGTAGCCCTCTTTAAAGCTGATCCGATCCGTGGCGTGGAACAGATCGGAATTGAAAATCACCGCCCGATTGCACCGGTAGGGGATCGTCACCGCCTGCGCTCCCTGCTGCTTGAGCCATGCCAGGACATTTGGTTCGTTCCCGGCATTGTTGTACTCCTTGAAATTCCAGTCACGCGGCGCCTCCTTGTCCCAGACGACGAGTCCGCCGCGGTCGGGGTCAAGATTCGCCTCGTCCGGCGTGATCCAGAAGTTCACATTCACCGCCGCCGCATCGGCGTGCATGTTCAAGCCGGTCAAGGCGCTGTCGTATTTGAAGGCCCACGATTGTGTCAGCTTGTGTTGATGAAAGACGCCGGGCAACTTCAGGCGCAATTCTTCGGCGATCTGCAACAGCAGCGGACAGGCGAACCCGTCTCCGAGAAAGGCCCCGATGTAACCGTTCGGGTAATCCCGCTTCCAGACCGTGGAGTCCAGACAGAACCGGCGGATGGATTGCAGGGCTTCTTCCGTCAAGAGCCCGTCCACAGACATGATCTCCGGCCGTTTCGCGTTGTAGCGGGCTTCGATCGTTGCGACATCGAGCGCAGGGTTCACCGCGCCATTGGGCAGTGTGGGGCAATCGGCATGGTGCAGAATGCGATTGAAGGACGGGACAATCGCCGTCATTTCGCCCGGGCTGACGGGTATTTTCCAGGACGCATCGGTGTGCCCGGACGCCCGCTGCCTGAGTTGTGCCAGCATGTCACGATACCCGTCATGCCGGTGATCCAGGATGCCCCGGTCCATTAAATACTGAACCTGTTCAGCGTCATGCTTCATGCGCGCTTTCGAGACCGTCGAATCCAGGATGGGCCATCCATGGTTCTGCTTGGTTTCCGCCGAGGCCCATAAATCTTCGACCGCACGACCGATCTCTCCCTTCCACAGGTAGGTAAAGGCCCGATCGTAGTGGGCCTTCACATATCCGGGCCTGAGAGCCAGCGTCTGCGTGAAGGCCGCCACTGCCTCGTCCAACTGCCCATGATCCCTGAGCGCGACGCCGAGATTGTTCTGGGCTTCAACATGATGCGGGTTGAGCTTCAACGCCTGTTGATACGACGCAACCGCCTGCGCGAATTTCCCCTGCTCCTTCAGCGCCACACCAAGATTGTTGTGCGCCTCGGTCGAATGAGGATTCAGTCGCAACGCC
>JANOEZ010000268.1:0-1031 GCA_031413335.1 Nitrospirota bacterium | reverse complement strand
GCAACTCCCGAAGCCGAAATTTGACGAGACGGTGGAACTGGGAATCAAACTGGGCGTCGATCCGAAGCAGAGCGACCAGATGGTGCGCGGTACCTGCGCGTTGCCCCATGGCTCCGGTAAGAAGGTCCGGGTGCTCGTGTTCGCAAAAGGCGCCCCGGCGCAGCCTGGGATGAGTTCGTCAGTCGCCATCCGAACGGCCATCTGATGCAATCAAGGGCCTGGGCGGCGGTCCGGCAGGAGACCGGTTGGCAGCCCTGGTTCCTGCGTCTTGAAAACTCAGATGGGATTCGCGCAGCCGCGCTTGTGTTACAACGCCGGTTCCCCTGGCCAAGCCCCTGTGTGCTCTATATCCCCCGCGGCCCTGTGATTGATTATGCCGAGCCGGCTCTGGTTGATGCGCTGGCCGACGCGCTGCGACAGGTCGCGTCCGAGCAGCGGGCCTTCCTGATACAGACAGACCCTGCGGTTCCGACAGACAGGCGGGACGCGCATGCGGCGCTGGAGCGGATGGGGTTTCACCGGCAGGACAAGCACGGGCTGTTTCGTATTTTGCAGCCACTGCAGGTCATGCGCATCCCGCTGGATCGGTACGGAGGGCCGCAGGGATTACTCGACGCGTTGCCCCATAAGACCCGGTACAACATCAAGCTGGCCGAGAGAAAAGGCGTGACGGTGACTCCGCGGACGGATGAGGAAGCCTGCCGGATCTTCCATCGCCTCTTGTGGGAGTCTGGACGGAGCAAGGGATTTCCGGTCCGTGGGGTGAGATTCCACGAGGCCATCTGGCGTCATTGCGTGCAGAAGGGACTCGGCGAATACCTGTTCGCCGAGCATGACGGCT
Organism: Nitrospirota bacterium; assembly: GCA_031413335.1. GTDB lineage: Bacteria > Nitrospirota > Nitrospiria > Nitrospirales > Nitrospiraceae > 2-02-FULL-62-14. Next base: position 190 of record JANOEZ010000268.1, on the reverse strand, counting down.
CCCTGCTGGCGGCCGTCCAGGTGCTGCGTTTCGGGCCGCTGGCCTGGTACATGTACGGCGCGTCGGTCGCCGAAGAACGCAACCTGATGCCGACGTATTTGTTGCAGTGGACCGCGATCACGCGATCGTGGGATGCGGGCTGCCGTTGCTACGACATGCGGGGCGTCCCGTCGGCCACGCCGGATCCGTC
>JANOEZ010000267.1:0-10891 GCA_031413335.1 Nitrospirota bacterium | reverse complement strand
AATTCAAGCACAGCAGCATACCTGACGTACCGTCAATTTTGAGCGCGGTCACGGAGGCGTGGCCGATCTGCATGTGGCGCATCGTCTGGAGGTCAGCCTCCAGATAATGCGCCACAATCGTTCTGATGACATCCGCATGGGTGACGAGAACGGCCGGCTTGTTGTGGGCGTGACTGAGGGCACGCTCCACTGAGACGACGGCGCGCCGTTGGACCTCTCCCAGCGTTTCTCCTCCTGGTGGACGAGCCTCATCGGGCAATCGATAGAAATTTACCCGCGCTGGATCGCCGTCGAATTCATTCCAATAGCGCCCCTCCCATTCGCCGATCCCGATTTCGCTCAAGCCGGACTCCTCGACCACAGGCACATGCAGGGTCGCCGCGAGCACGTCCGCCGTCTGCCGCGCGCGGAGGACCGGGCTGGAATAGAGCGCCGGGGCTGCCACAGCGGTCAGTTGCAATGCCAGGCGGGCAGCCTGGGTCAGTCCATGTTGGTTTAATGGCACCGGCCTGGTGCCCATGATCCGGCCGCTACGGTTCCAGTCGGTTTCACCGTGTCTGACGAGCAGAATGGTCGGCATAGCCTGGGCTCTACGGTTGTGGTGATGCCGCTTTCGCGGCCAGTGGAACCTTGGTCCACGTGGCGGCGCCATCGGTCGAGCGGTACAGACCGCTGCCGTTCGTGCCGGTATAGAGCAGCTGCGGATCGCGGGGGTTCATGACGAGCGTCCGGATGTTCAAGGTCGCCAGGCCTGCGTTCATGGCCTGCCAGGTCTGCCCCCCGTCGGCGCTTTTCTGCACGCCGGCCCGTCCGCCTATATATAGGACGGCGTGTTGCGTCGGATGGACAGCCAGGCTGCTGACATATTGATCGGGCAGCGACTGCCCGATTCGTGCCCATGCCCCGGCCTGGTTGGTGGTTTTGAACAGGCCGTTGGTCGTGCCGGCGTAGACGATGTTCGAGTCCACGGGATCGACCACGAGTACGTTCACGCCCAGTGCGAGCGAGGCATCCAGTGTCTCTTCCGGGATCAGGCCGCGGTTGACCTTCTGCCACATCGCGGCCCCGTCTCGGCTGCGATAGGCGCCTCCGGTGGTGCCGGCATACAGGACGCGCGGATTTTTTGGATCCATCGCCAGCGCCACGACGATGTGGACTTCCTTCATGCCCGCCATTTGCTCGTCCCACGTGCGCCCGCCGTCGGTCGTGCGGAACACGCCGACCGTGGTGGCGAGATAGATGGTTTCGTTCTGGACCGGGTGGAAGACGAACTGGTTGACGTAGGAGACGTGTTCTTTCAGCCCGACGTTGTGCGGCAGCCAGTGTTGGCCCCCGTCCGGGCTCTTGTAAACGGCGTCACCCATCGTGCCGGCGTAGGCGGTGGCAGGAAGCTGCGGATCGATGGCCAGCGTCGTGATCCGCCTGGCGCTGAAGATGGGAAACTTCTCCCAGGTCGATCCGCTGTCGCGGGTCTTATAGACCGCGTCATTGGTGGCGACGTAGATGATGCTTGGATTTGTCGGATGCAGCGCGATCGAAGCAATCGTCTCGCTGGAATCGCCGCAACCGGCGAGCGCAGCGCACGCCAGCGCCACGCTCGCGCTGACAAGTAACAAGCGGGCAAGTGGCAAGCCCGTCTTCTCCTTGTCAGCTTGCAATCCTGTCAGCTTGTCAGTCGCGTTGATCATGATAGCGCATATGCAGTTGTCTGGTCATCCTCACAACCGCTTTCTCATCGGTTTGGCGTAGCCGGTCAGCTCCACATAGCCCTGTCCTGAGACAGGCGCGCCGTGCATGTGGCCCGAGACCTCGACGGCGCCCTCCCAATAGGTCACCTGCGTGCTGCGCGAGGTGGTGAGTTCCTGATCCGGCAGCAGTGTGCGTATGTCCAGTGAGAGTTCCAGCATCGGCACGGCCACGCGCCAACGGCTGGGATAGCGTCCGCCGCTGGCCCGGCTGGCCCAATGATCCAGCACGTCGACCTGGATGTCGGTTGCCGAGAGGTGCCGGGTGCGGCCGTCCGGCAGGACGGCGGTGCCGCTTGAAACCGGCGCGACGGTGCCGTCGGCACGCCGCAGCTGGTAGAGCATGAGTTCGGTGTTGTCGGCCAGTTGGACGCCGAACCAGTCCCACCCGGCGAGATCGTCGCCCAAATCGCCGGAGCCGAACTCGTGATCCATCCAGCTTGTGCCCTGCACGGACAGCCGTTGACCGTTGACGGTCAGCGTGCCGGCCGTGGCCAGGCGCGAGAACGAATAATAGTGAGAGGATTGCACAGGCGCACTGCCTTTGCGGCTTACGCCGCGCTCGCCGTGCACGACCGGCGGTTTCTCCGGCGTGACGGTGAGGTCCAGCGAAAACTCGCCGGCTGCAGCCAGCAGATGCTGACGCTCCGGGGGCGATGCGGACGCCTCGGTGCTCCACCGATCGACCCAGACGCGCAGACGTCCGGCTTCGGCTCCTGCCTTGCCCAGGCCGGACCGGCTCACTTTTTCGGCGTAGCGGAATCGTTGCTGATCGAGATCGGACAGCGCCACGTGGGCCAGATACAGTTGCCGGATGGCCCAGTGCGACGAGTGGGCGCCCACTCGCTTCGGTTCGATGCCACGCCGGAAGAAGGTCACTTGATAGCCGAACCGCCGGCCGTTTTCCGCCGTGAGGTGGCCGGTGTAATACCACCACTCCGTGCGAAAGTCGTCATGGGAGCCATGGTCTATCGGGAAACGATACTGATAGCCCGGTTCCGCTGAACGGAATCCGGCCGGCCGATGGCGATTCGACGTCGTGTCCGACGTGGCCGATGTTGCGTCCGATATGGAAGCGGGGAGCGTGGTGGAAAGCGCCAATATGCCGAGTGCCATGAAGACAAATTGGCTGAGCCGGAATCGTGGCGCGGCTCGTAAAGCAGTCTGCGCAATCATGGCGCGCAGCTTATCATACGACCCGCGCGAGCGCGCAATTCGACGGCGCTGGAGCGGATTTTCTCGTGTGGGAACGCCGCGAAGCGGGCCGTCCGTTTGTTGACAAGGCGCGAGAGCTTCGGCTATCGTGAAGCATGCAAACGGAACCAGGCCGGTCGCATGCGGACTACGAACCGGCGTTTCCGATTCCCGAGCGCATCCCGGTTTTCCCCCTTCCCAACGTCGTCTTTTTCCCGAAAACCTATCTCCCGCTGCATATTTTTGAGCCGCGCTATCGCGAGATGATTGCCGACACGACGGTGCGCGGGCAGTGCATCGGGATGGCCCTGCTGAAGGAAGGCTGGGAGCAAAATTACGACGCCAATCCCCCGATGTTCGAGGTGGGGTGCGTGGGGCGGATCGTCAGCGTGCAACCGCTGCCGGATGGCCGGTCTAACATTCTGCTCCAGGGCCTGCGACGGTACGAAATCCGGGACCAGTTTTACGAGAAGCCGTACCGCGAGGCCCGGATCGCGCTGAAGGAAGAAGAATCCGACACCACGCTCGATCCGGCGGTCCGTGCCGACCTGCTGCGGACGGTCGGGGAGTACCTGCGGACAGCCGGCGATGCGGTGACGTGGCGGGAATTTTTCCGGCTCGACATTCCCGACGAGATTCTGGTGAACCACCTGTCCGTCGGTCTGGAGTGCACGCCGATCGAGAAGCAGTTCCTGCTCGAAGCCGAATCCCTCCGCCAGCGCGCTCGCCGGTTAAACGATCTGATCCAGTTCATGCTGCACGAATATGGCGGGACCGCCAAGGGTTGGGGGTAAGCGGGAACCGTCATGGACCGGGCCGTTGCGATCGAAACCATCAAGTTGCGCAAGACCTACGGCACGCTCACGGCCGTTGATGATCTGACCTTTCAGGTCCACGCGGGCGAGATTTTCGGGTTGCTGGGTCCGAACGGCGCCGGCAAGAGCACCACGCTCAGGATTCTGATCACGCTGTTGCGCCCCACCAGCGGGCAGGCGCTCATGCTCGGGCACGACGTCGCGAAGGAGCCGGACACGATCCGGCGGCTGATCGGGTACGTGCCCCAGGAACGGGCCATCGACCGGTTTCTCACGGGCCGGGAACATCTCTTATTGCTGGCCGATCTCTACCACCTTCCGAAAGACGAAGCGCGGCGCCGCATTCCCGAATTGCTCAAACTGGTGGACCTCGAAGATCGGGCCGACCAGCCGGCCAAAACCTACTCGGGCGGCATGAAGCGCAAGCTCGACATCGCCTGCGGCCTGTTGCCGAATCCCAAGGTCGTGTTTCTCGACGAACCGACGCTCGGCTTGGACGTCCAGAGCCGGCTGCGCATCTGGGATTATGTGCGTCAGCTCAAGGCACGCGGCATCACGATCGTGATGACGACGAACTATCTGGATGAGGCGGACCAGCTGTGCGACCGCCTGGCGATCCTCGACGGCGGCCGGATCAGGGCGATGGGGTCGCCGGCCGAATTGAAAGCCGGACTGGGCGGCGATATGGTTTCGCTGACCATCGGTGCGTCGGATGCCGGCCGCATCGAGGCGCTGGCGGCTGCGCTGCGCGCCCTGCCGATGGTGCGGGCGGTCACGGCCAAACCAGCCGGTCTGGACATCCGCGTGGAATCGTCGGAGAAGGCCCTGCCGGCGGTGTTGGAGGCGGCCCATCGGACCAGTTGCCGGCTTGAACTGGTGGATTACCACCGGCCTCGCCTGGACGACGTGTTCGTGGCGAACACGGGTCATGCGATCCGAAATGAATTTCCAGAGACCGAGGAGTAAATGGGTGATGGGTTCTCGAAGAACTTCATTAACCAGTATCCGTCAACCATCCTCCATGAGAGAGTTGTCATGAACGAATATTTCCAGGAAGTCCGCGCGTTAACGATGCGGTGGGTCCGCCGGCTGAGCCGCGAGAAGTTCAGCATGCTGTTCACGCTCGTGCAGCCCATGCTGTTCTGGCTGATCTTTTTCGGCAATCTGTTCCAGCGCGCCGCCGATGTGCAGGTGACGCAGACCCCCAATTACATCAGTTTTCTAGCCGCCGGCGTGGTGGTGATGACGGTGCTGAACAATGGATTAGCCGGAGGGGTGGACCTGCTGTTCGACAAGGAGAACGGCTTCCTGGAGCGGCTCATGTCCACGCCGATCAATCGGACGTCGGTCGTGCTGAGTCGGTTTGTGTTCGTCACGACGATCACGTGCCTGCAAGTGCTGGTGATTCTCGGCGTCGCCTGGTTCTTCGGTGTGGAAGCGGCGACGGGGCTTCCCGGCATCGCGATGATTCTCCTGATCAGCATGCTTTTCGGCGTGGGGCTGACGGCCATCTCGATGGCGTTGGCCTTTTCCGTGAAAAGCCACGGCGATTTCTTTTCGGTCCTGGGGTTCCTGTCGTTGCCGATGATCTTTCTAAGTTCGGCGCTCGTGCCGCTGCAGGCCATGCCGGCCTGGATGAGCTTTCTGGCAAGGTTCAACCCCATGACCTGGGCCATTGATGCCGTCCGGCCCCTGATCCTTTCCGGCTGGGCCGAGGCCCTGCCGAAGATCGGGATGGTCGTGATGATCATGCTGGTGTTCGACGCCATCTGTCTCTATGGCAGCGCGCGCGCATTCCGCCGGTCGATGGGATGACGATGCCGCCTGAAGGCCAGATTAAAGCGCTGATCAAGCTGCTGTCCGACGAGAACACCAGGGTCGCGAAGACGATCGAGGGGAAGCTCATCGAAATTGGCGATCCGGCCATTCCGCTGCTTCTGGAAGCCGAAATCGAGCAGCCGGAAATGGCGCAGCGGATCGAGGGCGTGCTCGACGAAATTCGGGGCGGCCGGCTGGAAGAGGAATTGCGGCTGCTGTTGGAAGGCCCGGACGACCAACTGGATCTGGAGCGGGGCGCCTTTCTCATCGCCCGCTATGCCTATCCTGGTCTGGACGTCGAGGCGTACACACGGAAACTCGATGCGATTGCCGAGGAGGTGCTGGACCGAATCGGGACGCGTGTCTCGGGAGAGGAGACGGTCAAGACGCTCGGCCGCTATCTCTTTACCGAACAGGGCTTCCGCGGCAACACCAAAAACTACTACGAGCCGGACAACAGCTATCTCAACCGTGTCATCGACCGCCGGACCGGCATTCCGATCAGCCTCTCCGTCTTTTATCTCCTGATCGGCAAGCGTCTGAGCCTGCCGATCCACGGCATCGGCATGCCCGGCCATTTTCTGATCAAGTATGAAGCCGAGCGCTACAAGATGTTCGTGGATTGTTTCAACGCCGGCGCGCTGTTGACCGAGAAGGACTGCCAGCGCTTCCTCATGCAGGCCGGCTACGGGTTCGAAGACAAATATCTCCAGCCCAGCTCCCTGCGTGCCATTCTCGCCCGTATGCTCAAGAATCTGGTCGCCGTCTACGACAAGATGAACGAGCACGTCAAGCGCGACCGCCTGACCCGCTTCATGGAGATCCTGGGCGAAACGAAAGCAGGGGAGCGGTAGGCAGGTACCGTCGCGGTCGTTGACAGGCCTCCCCGCATCACCTAGAATCCGCGCGGCACGGCAGGCATCCACGCAACAATTTCAGTGAGGATCACGTGAAGGTACAGGATTTCCCGGAGTTTCTCTCCGCGTTGGGACGGCAAACCGGCTCCTTCGACCCCGTCCACATTCTCTACCATCATCTCTTCCAGTCCGGATACCTGCACTTCGGCTTCTGGCCTGAAAACGACGGCAAGGAGGTGGACCTGGCGGCGTTGGTGGGCCGGGTTCGCTCGGCGCAGACCCGTTTTGCAGACGAGCTGCTGACCTGCTTTCCTGCCGGGACCTGTCGTATCCTCGACGTGGGGGCCGGCCAGGGACGATTCTCGTCGGAGCTGGCTGCCCGGGGACATGCCGTGACGGGAGTGACCCCCTGCGCCTACCAGGCCGAACAAATCACGAAGCGTTACCCGGCCGTCACCGTGAAGAACGCGCGGTTCCAGGAGGTCGGCCCGACGCTCCCGCCCGCGAGCTTTGACATCATTCTCTTCTCCGAAAGTTTTCGGTATGTCGCGCTGTCGGAGGCGTTCCCGCTCTTCGACCGGCTGCTGACCCCGGGCGGATGCGTCGTGATTGCCGATTGGTTCGTCCATGCCGGCGCCACGGCCCGCCACGGGCACGATCACGACCATCACCTGTTACGCAAGGAAGCAGCAGCCCGAGGCTTTACGATCGCGGTCGAACGGGATGTGACGAAGAACGTGCTCCCGACGATCAAGCTGACCTACGATGTCATCTGCGAATTCTACATGCCGCTGGCCGGGTACGTGGCCGCGAAACTGTCCCAGAAATATCCCCGCCTGTACCGGCTCGGCCTCAGCCGGCTCCTGCGATGGTTTGAACGGCGGGTGTTGCCTCAGGTTCCGGGTCGGAGCGACCCGGATGTGTTTGCCGAACGGTATCGGTACTACTTCTTCGTCTTGAAACGGGCGAAACCAGCCGCGTAATCACCCGCTGTTCACACCGTCAGACTCATCAAATCGCGTCCCTTCGTGATCCGGCCCTTGAAATGCCGGGCTGCCTGCCGTGTCACGTCATACCGCTCTGCAATCGGATAGAAATGCGAGAGGATGAGGCGTTTCACGCCGGCTACCTGCGCGACTGTTCCACAGTCGCCGGCGTGCATGTGATTGGTTCTTCGCCGCTGGGTGGGGAACGAGCAGTCCAACACCGCCACATCGGCCTTCCGGCAGAGCTGCCGCAGGCCGGCGCAATCCATCGAATCGCCTGAATAGGCGAGCACCTTCCCGCCGTATTCGACGCGATACCCCAGACAGTGCAACCGCGTGCTGTGTTCCACCGTGCGGGCGGTGATGCGGGTCCTGCCGATCATGAACGTCCGGTCATTGACCTCCCGGATCGTCGTCTTGAATCGCGCGGCGCTGAATCCCGGAAAGTTCTTGAGCATGACACCGAACAGTTTCTTCGTGCCGCGCGGGCCGATGATGGTCAGATCCGGACGCGTCCCCACAAATTTGGAATAGAACACCGCATCGAAGAAGAAATGCACGAAGTCCGCAAAATGGTCGGCGTGGAAGTGGGAAAACAAAATGTAACGAATGTGATGCCGGTTGACGCCGGCCTTCATCAGATTCTTCAGCGTGCGGGGGCCGAAGTCGAACAACAATGCCTGATCGGTCTTGACGAGATAACCGGCGGCGGCGCGGGTCGGATGGACATTGGTGCCGGAGCCAAGAATTGTCAGCGTCATGGGCATGGAGTCAGACTTTTCGGTACCGGAAGCAGGACGTCGCGTGGTCGTTGACCAGGCCGACTGCCTGCATGAAGGCGTAGCAGATGGTGGAGCCGACGAAGGTGAATCCTCGCTGCTTCAAATCCCTGCTCATGGCGTCGGACTCGACCGTCCTGGCGGGGAGTTGTTTCAACGACCGCCATCTGTTCCTGATGGGTTTGCCGCCGACGAACTGCCAGATGTACCGGTCGAAGCTGCCGAATTCCTTCTGGATAACGAGGAAGGCTCTTGCATTTTGCGTCGCGGCCTTGATCTTGAGCCGGTTGCGGATGATGCCAGGATTGCCGAGCAGTTGTTTGGCCTTGCCGGACGTATAGCGGGCGATCTTGTTTGCGTCGAAGTGATCGAACGCCTTTCGGTAGGCGGCGCGTTTTTTCAGGACGGTTTCCCAGCTCAAGCCGGCCTGGGCGCCTTCGAGGATGAGAAATTCAAAGAGCCGGCGGTCGTTGTGGACCGGCACACCCCATTCGGTGTCGTGGTAGCGGGCCATGAGATCGCTGGCGGCCCATTCACATCGGCGTTTGCCCAAGGTCGGCATGGTCAGGCGAGCTTCGCTGTCTGGCCCCAGTGGCCGGCGTAGACAAATTCGCTGATCGGCTTTCTGGTTCGCGGGGCTATTTCACGCTGGCGCAGTTTGTCGGAGAGTTGCTCGGGAGTACCGGGGTACCCCAGCGCGAGACCCGTCACCGGTTCGTGCGAATCGGGAACTTGGTAGAGTTCTCGGATTTTATCGGGCAGGATGCCGGCCATCTGGTGGACGACGAGGCCCATGGCGGTGGCTTGGACGGACAGGCTCATGACGGCCTGCCCGACATCGTACCAGGCATGGGCATTCGGATCCTTGTCACGGTCGAGTCTGGCAGCCACCGAGATCATCAGCACCGGTGTGTCTTTCGCCCAAACCTGGTTGCCTTCGACCAGGCATTCCAGCATGCGGTCGAATTCCTGCCGGTCGTCCCTGGTCGCCACGAGAAAATTCCACGGTTGCTGGTTGGCGCTGGACGGGGCCCAGCGGGCGGCCTCCCAGAGGCTCCGCAAGACGTCCGGTGCGACCGGACGGTCCGCAAAGGCGCGGGGGCTCCAGCGTTTGGCGAGCAGATCGTGAATTGGATGCGCGGTCTCAGCGGGCTTTTGCATCGTGACCCTCCTGGAAACTATCGCGGATTCTGAGCAACAGGGTGCGGGTTTGTTCTGCGTCTTTCTGATTCAACGCCCGTTCGAAGAACGGCTTGATGTGGGCGATATGGGAAGCGAAGACCTTGCGAAAGAGTACTTCGCCCTTCTCCGTCAGTTTGATCCTGGTGCAGCGACGGTCGCCGGAGACGGCTTCCCGCTTGATGAGGTTCTTCGCGACCAGCCGGTCCAGCACGCCGGTGAGCGTGCCTTTCGTCACTAGCGTGGCGTTGGAGAGTTCGGCGCAAGTCATGCCGGCGGTGTCGCCCAGGGTCACGATGACGTCGAACTGCGAGGGGGTCAGCTTGAGCGACTTGATATGCCGGCTGTCCTCACGCCAGAAGGCCAGATAGGCTTCGACCAGCGGGCGGAGTACTTTGAGATAGGGATCGTCTTTGAGATGGGGCAGGTCCATGCCGACATGATAGTCCTAGTTAGAATGAAGTGTCAATGTGCAGTCTGGATGGTTAATGGGTGATGGCGAAGGGCAGATGAAGCTTCGTGGCGACCATGCAAGTCTTCATTAACCATCATCCATCAACCAGTATCCATTGTCTTCATTGACGCGACTCCGTTGCTCTCCTAAGATGGGCGCCATGATTCGTTTCTCGCAACGGGGTCAGGCCAATCCGACGGTGGCGCTGCTCCTCGTCGGTCTCGTCATCACCTGCGTCTGGATTTGGAAGCGGCTCGCGCCGGACATGCAAGACCAGATCGTCGAGCAGGCGGTCCCGCTGGTCGCATTGATAACAGCGGTCCTGTTCGTGGTCTGGCGTCTCGTGCGCTGGATTCGTCGGCGCCTGGCCGTTCGGAAGGAACGCGCGCGGTTGCTGGAGCAATTCCAACGGGAAACCACGCCAGGGAAACGGTTTGATCTGGCCTGCGAGCTGATCGAACTGAACGAATACCGCCTGGAAGGGCTGGAGGTTGTGTCGAAGGATTTCCTTGCGATCTTCGGCCGGACGCTGAAGACAGCCGTGGGGGACAAGCAGCATCGGACGCGCGGCATGGCGGCCAGCTATCTCAGCGTCGTGCAGGACCCTTCCGTCGTGCCCACCCTGATGACGGTACTCGATGACGACCATTGGTGGGTGAGGTCGCAGGCGGCGCTGGGGTTGGGGCGGATGCGGGCGAGTGAGGCGAAGGCCAAGCTGGCGCACATGGCGACAGAAGATTGGGATCAGACGGTGAGGAGTCGTTGCAGGGAGGCGTTGGAAAGAATAGAGTAAGCAGGGTAGCGAGGCGTTCGCGTCCCCGCCTCTGTTTATTTCGTGATCTGGTCGAGGGTGCTGCGGTCTTGTGGAGTCAGCCGGTAGCCCTTGTCGTAGAGGGTGCCCATGCTGGTCATGAGGCGTTCGAGGTCGCCGGTTTTATGGAGGCCATCGAAGGTGGACGTCAGGGTCAATCGTTTTCTCGCTTCCGCCGGCCTCGGCTCCCGCCGCGGCGTGGAGGAACTCATCACCGCCGGCCAGGTCCGCATCAACGGGCACGTCATCACCG
>JANOEZ010000266.1:0-1406 GCA_031413335.1 Nitrospirota bacterium | reverse complement strand
ATACACTTCCAACAGCACCAGTTCGGCGCCGCCGACCGCTGGGAGGAACGTCGGGGTCAGGACAAGAATCCGCACGGCGTCCACTCCTTCCTATGAATCCCGTCCCTGCCGGGATCGAAGCCCTTGCACCAGTTCGATGTGCCGCCGCGCAATATCCTCCCAGTGAAACCGGGCGGCGGCGGTGGCCGCGCCTTCGCGCAGGCGCTGCTGCAAGCGGTCGTCGGCCAACAGATCGCGCAGGCCCTGTGCCAGCGCTTTCGGCGATTGCGGCGGAACAATAAAAAGAGTCTCGCCGTGTCGCAGGCATGGATCGCCGTAGCGCGGCGTGGTCGTCACGATGGGAACACCGGTCTGGAAGCCGGCCATCAGCGTGCCTCGCCGCAAACTGGCGCCGTCGTCATAGGGCACCACGTAGGCGTCCACACCGGCCAGAAGATCGGCGGCCTCTTGCGCAGGAATTTCTCCGGCCCAGTGAACACGCGGCGTCACGCCCAGCCGCTGGGCCAGGCTCTCCAGCTCGCGCCGGCTCGCACGGTCTCCCTCCCGGACGGCTCCGATGCAGATGAGGTGTGCCGTCGGAAGATCCGGCAGGGCCTGCAGCAGGATGTCCAGCCCCTTCCCCGCCGCTGCGAATCCAAACGTGCCCAGCACGACGGCCGCCGGATCCAGACCGAACCGCCGACGTACGCGAGCCCGGGATTCCCCCCTCGGAATCGAGGGCGGCGGCATGTTGGCGCCGATGGGAATCTCGGCCAGCTTGCCGGACCACCATGGCAGACGCCGGCGGAACAATTCGCTGAGTTCCGCGTGCACGCTGACGAGACCATGACTGCCCGCAGCCAGCAACAGGGCGTTGGGCCTAGCGATCCACCGCCCGCCGACGAGGGTATGGAACGTCGTCACGACCACCGTACCGCGCTGCGTCCATCGCAACAGCCCCGGCAGCAGTTTAAACACCACGCCAAAGCCGTACAGCTCCGGCGTATATTGCAGAATGACCGCGTCCGGCCGTTCACGCCGCAGCAGCCGCCAGGCGCGCAGGCAGTCAGCCGCCCCCCACCGGTCCGCAACGGCGAATACCCGCAGCTCGCGGCTCAGACTGCGTGTCGAGGTCACGACGAGGCATTCGTGCCCCAACGTTTCCAGGGCGGCGCGCAGGCACCGCGTGTAATCTCCGACCCCGCACGGAACCGTCGCAGGCTGATAGTGGGCCGTGATGAGGGTAACTCGCATTGTGCGTCACCGCAACGGAGTGGCGTCGGCCGGCCGTCTGCCGACGATCAACCACTGCATGCCCAGGCGGTTCAGCAGCGGCAGCGCGTTGCAGATACGGTCGACGGCATGGAGCACGCCGGCCGCCTGACGCTCCGTCCACTTGGGGAAAAGCTTCAAGAGGCCGTGGTGCG
>JANOEZ010000265.1:0-3529 GCA_031413335.1 Nitrospirota bacterium | reverse complement strand
GCGCCTCGTGGCTGGGGTCGGGCGCGGTGTCGGGTGAAGCGTTGGGCGTCGTCTCCATCGGCAAACCTCCCGGTGCTCGGTTATCGCTCAACCCCGCGCGTCACATGTTTCGGCGTACGGGGCGTCACGTGGGATGAGAATAGTCGGCTCGCGGGAATTGAGCAAGTTTTGCTTGAAACTTCGGATATGACAGCGTAAAAGCTTGGGAGCCTTCCTCATGAAAACAAATCAATTCGTGCACGGCAGGGACAAGAAGGACGAGCACCGTGGCCTATAAGCGAAAAAATGCCAGGCTGCACATCGAGAGCCTGGGGGATCTTCACCGTGACGGCAAGCTCATGGCCTGCCAGGTTCTGGACATGGCCGAACACGGCCTGCTGATCAGGCCTCCGACTCCCTTGACGGTGGGCGAAGAGCTGCCGTTCGAATTCGATTTGGGAAAATCGCGCCGGATTCACTGCACGGTCAAGGTCGCGCGGATTGCGAAATCAGATTTCGGCGTTCAGATCGTGACCATCTCGCCCGAAGATCAGCAGCATCTCACGGAATACCTGGACGACTTCACCACGAACAATTTCGGCCGCACGTAACCGGACAACTCCCTCTCGCAAGCCCGCACCGCTTTCATCTCATCGAGCAACTCTCATCGGCCGCCGTTCAAGTACCGCCTCAACGCCTTGCCGGCCCGCTCCCGGAAGGCTACAGCGATCCGGAGCTGCTCCAGATACTGGGCCAGGGTCTTGCCGCCCAGGTCGATCTTGCGCTCGCGGAAAAATTTCCGAACGTCCCGCTCGAGCGCCGGCGTCGCCAGACCGACGACCCCTTCGCACATCCTCCGAAGCCCCTGTTTGGGATAGAGCCGGTCCATGGTGCCCCAGTTCGCCTTCACGAACTCCCACGCCATCTCGCGCCCGGCGACGTTCATGAGGACCATCCGAACCATGAACGGCGCGTCCTGCGTGCGGAATTCGCCGTTGATCGTCTTCGCCAGCGTCTGCGCCAGTAACTCCGCCGACTGGAAGGCCCCCAGCGCATAGAGATAGCGCCGCTCCTCCTGCGGCGTCGTGGCCGCGCGGAACCGCGCGAAAAACTCATCGTACCTCGTCCGGTCACCGGCATGGGCCAGGACAGCAACGAGCGCCGGCAGCACGTTGGGATCCACGACCGCTGGATTTTTCCTGGATTCGGCATAGAGCGCGGAGGCCCTGGCCTGCGCGGCCCGATCGTTGCCAACCGTCCCCAGGGCGCGGAGCAGATCGCCGCGCAATTGTTTCACCAGATCGTCCTCACCTCCACGCGGCGCCCAGCCCAGTTCAGCCACCGCCGGCCCGATCCGGCCGCGCACCAGCGCTTCGAACGCCTCGCGGCAGGCCGGCTCCATGATCCGGTGCAACGCGTGAAATGAATCGAGCAGCACGGCCCAGACGTTCTTGTCCCGATCGGCCTGAAAACGCGCCGTCATGTCCAGATACTCGGCCGGCGGCATCAGTCCCGCCACCACAGACGCCCAGGCATCATTCACCAGATTGAACCGCTCGATCGGTGCCAGGCCGTCCGGCACCAGGCGGAGCAAACGCTCGAGCAGCTTCGGCTCGTAGCAGACCCGAAAAAATCCGTGGCCACCTTCGTTGACCAGCACCGACTCCACCTTCTTCGGCACGTTCACCTGCATGCCGGCTCCTGTCATCAGCAATCGCCGCGAGTCGTTTTTCCTCGCGGCCGTCACTCTGAGTTGAATCGGAATCTGCCAGCGTTGTTTCCTGGCAGCCGCGCCGCCGATCGATTTCGAGAGATAGGTGAACCGTTGCTGCACAAGACGGAGCCGGCCGTTCTTCCCCAACGAGACGGTCACGAGCGGATAGCCCGGCTTGAAGATCCAGCCGTTCATGAGTTTCGGCACCGGCTGCTTGGCCGCGCGGCCCAGCGAGACCCACAAGTCCTTCGTATCTGCATTGCCGTAGGCGTGACGCTTGAGATAGTCGCGAATGCCGTCCCGAAAGACGGTCGGCCCCAAATATTGCTCGAGCATCCGCAGGACCGACGCGCCCTTTTCATAGGTCAGGGTATCGAACATGGCGTCGGCGTCTTTCGGCGCGCGGACGGGATATTCGATGGGCCGTGAACTGTGGAGGCCATCCACAATCATGGCCACAGCCCGCGAGGCGCCGAAGGTATCCCACCGTTTCCACTCGGGCTTCCAGGCATCCACCGCCAGCATTTCCGCAAAGGTTGCGAAGGCTTCGTTGAGCCACAAGCCGTTCCACCAGGACATGGTGACCAGATCGCCGAACCACATGTGCGCGTTTTCGTGCGCGACGACGTCGGCGATCCGCTCCAATTCGGCGTGGGTCGCGGCGTGCTCATCGACCAACAGCGCGGTTTCCCGGAACGTGATCGCGCCCAGATTCTCCATCGCGCCGGAGGCGAAGTCGGGGATTGCGAGCAGGTCGAGCTTGTCGCCTGGATAGGCGAGGCCGTAGTACGTTTCGAAAAACTTCAGCGAAAACGACGCGATGCCCTGTCCGAATTTGGCGAGATGTGTCTTGCCCGGGACGCACCAGAGGCGCAACGGCGCCTGGCCGACCATCGTCGGGGCCGTCGCGGTGATTTCTCCGACGATGAAGGCCACCAGATAGGTGGACATCTTCATCGTGTCGGCGAATTGCAGGATCTTTTTGCCGGCCTCCATCCTCTCAGAGACAATTCTCGTGTTGGACACGGCCGTCAATTTTGGATCGATGACCAGCGTCGTCGCAAAGACCGCCTTGCAATCCGGCTCGTCCCAGCAGGGAAAGGCCCGCCGCGCATCGGTGGCTTCGAACTGCGTCGTCGCCATGACATGCGCGGTGCCGGACGCATCCTTATAGGCGCTGCGGTAAAACCCACGCAGCTTGTCGTTCAGCGTACCGCGGAAGGACAGAGAGAGCGTCCAGGTTCCGGCTGGAATGGCAGCAGGGAAGGTCAGCCGGCACCGTTCGGCCGGTTTGTCGAGCGTAATCGCGGCGCAATGCGACAGGCCTTTGCCATTGTCGATGGTCGCCGACGTGATGTCCAATTCGACGGCGTTGAGGATGATTTCATTCGCAGGCCGGCTGACGGCGACCGTGATCGTTTCGTGGCCGGCAAAGGTCGCCGCGTTCAAATCCGGTTCGAGGCGAAGGTCGTAGCGTGCAGGAAGGATATGCCGCGGCAGCCGGAAGGCGTCCGCCTCAGTGCCCCGCATGCTGCTCCTCGACACCGGCCGGGGTGCCGACGATCAACAGCGAGGTGCGGGCGACGAACAGGCCATTCTCGACGACACCGGGCAGAGCATTGAGTTGCAGCTCCAATTCGGCCGGCCTGTCGATTCGCGCGATGTGCACATCGAGAATATAGTGGCCGGCTTCGGTCTTGAAGATTTTCCCATCCCGCTTGCGCAGCACCGCTTTGCCGCCGCAGGCCTCGATCCTCTGTGCCGTGTTCCGCCACCCGAACGGGATGATTTCGACGGGGAGGGGGAAGGAACCGCCGAGCACCGGGACGCGCTTGG
>JANOEZ010000264.1:0-3920 GCA_031413335.1 Nitrospirota bacterium | reverse complement strand
CCTGGGAAGGATACCCGGCCTTCGAGAAAGGCCATATGAGCCAGGCAGACGAACAGGAACAGCTCGAAGAAGAGCCCGTCGCGCCCCCGCCCAAAACGGGCTCTGCGGTTCGCCCGATCTACATCGTGGCACTGGTGGTTCTCGTGCTCGGCATTGGAGGCTTTGCCATGACCGGCCCGGCCTGTAACACAAAAGAGCCGGGCCGGGATCTGAGAGATTTGACTCCACAGGAAATCATGGAGCAGGCCATCAACCGATTCAGGGATATTGGCGCACTCGTGACGTTTACGGATACGACACACGTGCTGGCCAGGCCGATCTCCATTGATCCATCGTCTCCAGGCGTGGTGGTCAACAGCGTTCTGGTAGTGAAGAAAAAAAATGAGATGAGCGAGGTGGTGACTCATCACGCCACGAAAGGCGTGACCGCGTACAAGCTTCGCCTGCCGGATGGTGCTTGCGGGTACGTGTTCTCAACCGATCCGATCCGTCTGACATCGCGCTAGGCACGCGGCCATCCAGACGTCGTCAACACGCCTAGCTATTTGCGCGGGCCTTGTGTATTCTGCTTCGGCAAGATGCTGATCTCCCCGGCACGCCTGTCTCAATCCGAAACCGTTTCCTATCGACTGTCCAAATCCAAGTTTCTCTCCGGTCTCCAGTGCCACAAGCGGCTCTTCCTGGAAATTTATCAGCCGGCGCTGGCCACCAAGCCGGACGCAATCACGCAGGCCATCCTCGACATGGGCACCGAGATCGGGGAACTGGCCCGGAAGCGGTATCCCGGTGGCGTGCTGGTCGAAGCCGACCGCAAGCATGCAGCCGAGGCGATCGCCCATACCAAGGCGCTGCTGGCCGATCCGAACGTGCCGGCCATTTTCGAAGCGGCCTTCATGTTCGAAAACGTGTTCATTCGCGTGGATGTCCTCGAGCGGCTGTCCACGGCGGAGAGCGGCGAGTCGGTCTGGCGGCTGATCGAAGTCAAATCCTCCACGCGCGTCAAGGAGGTGCATCTCGACGACCTCGCCGTCCAGACCTACGTCATCAACGGCGCCGGAACCATCCTGGCGGCATCCTGCCTGATGCACATCAGCACGCGGTACGTGTATCCCGGCGGCGAGCTGGACCTGCAGCAGTTCTTCGGGATTCAGGATTGCACCGAGCCGGTGCAGGCGCGGCTGGCCGACGTGCCGGGCAAGCTGAACGAAATGAAAGCCATGCTGGCCGATCCGGCGCCGCCGGCCATCGAGCCGGACGGGCATTGTTTCTCGCCCTACGAGTGCCAGTTCTGGGACCATTGCACGAAGGGCAAGCCCGAACGATGGATTTACTATCTGCCGGGAGGGGCGAAGGCGTACCGGCAACTGGCGCAATTGGGCATTCAGACGATCGACGAGATCCCAGCCGGTTTCAATTTGTCAATCGTGCAGCGCCGCGTGAAAGACAATGTCGAATGGGTGAGCCCCAAGCTCACCATTATGCTGAAAACAGTTCGTTACCCCGTGCACCATCTGGATTTTGAGACCTTCATGCCTGCCATCCCACGGTTTCCGCAGACACGGCCCTATCAAGTGATTCCCACCCAGTGGTCCAATCATGTGGAGTATGACGACGGCCGGATCGATCATGACCAGTACCTCTGCCTGGAGCAGAAGGATCCGCGTGAGGAACTGGCCGTCCGGCTGCTGGAATCGCTGGGGCGGGAAGGTAGTATTTGCGTGTATTCAGACTATGAGCGATCGGTCATTGGGCGTCTGGCCGAGGCGCTGCCGTCATTACGGCAGGAACTTCAGCGACTCTTGAGCCGGCTATGGGACCTGTTCGATGTGGTCAAAGGCCATTACTACCATCCGGCATTCAAAGGGTCCTATTCGATCAAGTCCGTGCTGCCGGCGGTCGTGCCGGCGCTGGGTTACGGCGATCTGGAGATTCAGGACGGCGAGATCGCAGCGCGGGCCTATCACCGGATGCTCTTCGATGAGACGGATTGGGTGGAAAAGGCCAGGATTCGTGAGGCGCTGCTCAAGTACTGCGCGCGGGACACGCTGGCGATGGTGGAGCTGAGAAAGGAATTAGGGAAGAAGACTGACAGATAGTCAGGGCGTCAGGCAATCTCTCAGTCGAGTCCAAAAAGCATTTCCTTCAGCCTGCGACGACCAGTGGTTGATTTATAAAATTCTTCCTTCTGACGTGCTGCACTCAGGGTTTCAAATTCTTCGACATGAATCACTCTATACGGACGATAGGGACGAGAGGATTTTACTCTGCCCTCGTTATGCTCTCTTACCCGTTTTCAACGTCGTCAGCAACGCCTGTATATGTCCTGGTTTTTGTTTCATTGAGAAGAATGTAAACGTAGGGCATGTGCTCTTGTCATTGAGGATGGCGGATCCGCCATTTTGCATTACAAAATGGTGAGATCTCGCCACAATTTGCCATGGCAAATTGTGGCGGAGAGGGTGGGAGTCGAACCCACGGTCGAGTTACCCCGACACCGGTTTTCGAGACCGGCACTTTAGGCCACTCAGTCACCTCTCCGCTCCAGGACGTTACGCGTGAAACGTTAATCGTGAATCGTCAGGCGCAGATTTTTAAAGAACGTCTGTAGCAGTTCCTGGCTTTCCTGTTCAAGGACTCCGCCAATCACTTCGACGCGATGGTTCAGCCTCTGCTCCTTCGGCAGGTCAAAGATTGACCCGCAGGCGCCGGCCTTGGAGTCCATGGCTCCAAACACCAACCGTGGAATTCTCGCCAGAATGATGGCACCGATGCACATCGCGCAGGGCTCAAGCGTCACATAGAGTGTCGTGTCGGTCAGACGCCAGGAGCCGGACTGTGTCGCCGCTTCCCGGATGGCGACAACCTCAGCATGCGCGGTCGGGTCCTGCCAGGTCTCCCTGAAATTGTGGGCTTGCGCGAGAACCTGATTGTCCCGCACGAGCACGGCTCCGATGGGAACTTCCCCCTGCGCAGACGCCTTCCGGGCCTGCTCCAGTGCCAGCCGCATGTAGGACGTGTCTTTCTCGATCGTAGGGGCCATTGTACTTCCTCGTGATCCGTGAGCCGTGATCCGTAAGGAAATAACCGCTGCGCTTCGTACTGATCACGGTCACTATAGCGCAGGCATATTACTTCTGCCACTCGAATTCGTACCGCAATTGGATGGCGGTGTAGCGTTGGATCAATCCGCCGCGGTCGAGCGGCATGTCCCGCTCGTGCAAGACGGCCAGCTCATAATCCTTCCACCGAAGGGCCAGCCCGATGATCCAATCCAGTTCGGTCGGCGTGATTTTATCGCTGTTCGACCGATCGGAGAACCAGTTGGTGTCCGCAAACAAGACGACACGGTTCTTGTAGAGGTCCAGATCGGCATGGGCGACGTAGCGGAGCAGCGCGCGACCGGTGTTGTCGGGGCGGGCGAAGTAACTGTCGTTGTGAAAGAGCCACCCACCGCCCATATAGAAGGTCAGATTCTGATTGGGGAAACGGTCCTGCCACCATGCGTACTGATTGGCCTGGCTGAAACTGTAGTTGACCAGGGCATCGGCATAGACCTGCTTGATCCCGTTTTTGTCGAGCGGGGCATCCCGCTCATATTGCAGTCGCCAACTCCACTGATTGAGTGAACCGGTCAAGGCAAAGGTGGCATCCCACTCCGAGAGCTCAAGCCAGCCCTTTCGGCGATCCGAGAAGAAGTTCTGGTCTGTGTAGAACTGCAGATATTCTTTATAGAGGTCGGTCTCGAGATGAATCATGTGCCGGAGGCCGACCAGGCCGGTGTTGTCCGGTCGTGCCGCAAAGGTCGGGTTTTCGGCGAAGGTCGACGTGAGGAGATAGCCTCTTAGCCATTGCTGCGACTGTTCCGATTTATCCGGACCTGTCCCGCCCATGGCCGGCAGCGGGCGGCCGTATTTTTCAAG
>JANOEZ010000263.1:0-2799 GCA_031413335.1 Nitrospirota bacterium | reverse complement strand
GAGGTGGTGCTGCGCGTGTCGGCGATACACGCGGTCGAAGACGAAACGACAGTGCGCGAAAATCGTCCGGCTGCCGCGCATTTGGAGGAGTGCGCCGCTGCGCATTCGGCCGCGCTCAGCGTCCGCGCATTGGACGTCGTGCGGGAGGAAGCCGGGCTGCGCTGCGGCGAGTGCCGGAAAATGTATGACCTCGAGATCGTCTCAATCGAAACACATCAACGGTAATCGTGCAGGCCTGATGGCCGTATCGAGATGTTAACGCCAGACGAGATCAGGCTGGTCACCGATAAAGAATTTTTCAAGGTGAAGGCGGCCATCACTCCGAAAATCCGCGCCATGCTCGAGACGGTGCAAGATGCCCTCAAGCAGGAACTGGCCGGTATCCCGCTGATCGCGCCGGCCGGGTTCGATCCGGACAAGCGCCAGTATGTGAAAGGCGAGCACCTCGAAGACTGTCCCTACCAGTACCTGGACTTTCCGAAGCATTTCGAGGGCGACAACAAGTTCACGTTCCGCACGCTCTTTTGGTGGGGGCATCACGTGGTGTTTGCCCTCATCCTGGAAGGCGAGGGACTGCGGCAGTACAAGCAAAACCTGATCAATCGCTATGGGCAGATTGCCGGCCACGATCTGCACCTGTGTCTCTCGCCGACGCCCTGGGAGTGGAAGCAGGGGCAGGGGTACACGCTACCCCTGACGCGTGATCGCAAGTCCGAAGTCGCCGCCGTGCTTTCCAACCGGCCGTTTTTCAAATTGGCGCGGTTCGTGCCAATGGACGATCCAGTCATTCGCGAAGGGCGGCTGGCGCAGGCCGGACAGGACGCGTTCCGGGCTCTGTTGCCGGTGATCGCCAAAGACGCGTCGCGTTCCCGTTCCTGATAGGCAGGCCCCCATAGACGATCCGTAGCCCATCGAGTACACTGTCGCTCCATTCGCGCGCAGACCTTATTCCTCTGAAAGGGAGACACGGAAATATGCCGATCGCCTCGCTCGTATTTGGATTCCTCCTGCTGCTCGCCGGTTGCGCCGGCAAGGGGGACATCATCCCGCTGAACATCCAGGCCTTGCCGTCCGTCAGAACCCTCAATCAGAATTTTCAGGACATCAAAGTGGTCGTCGAGCGGTTCGACGAGGGTCCGGAGGCGGGCCGGCTCGGTGTCCGGACCCATCTGGGAGGTGGCGAAACGGTCTTCACGGCACAGGGAGGGAAGATTGGCGACGTGATCGCCCAGGTGGTGGCCGATAATCTGAAAGCCATGGGCTTTCAAGTGTGGGTCAAAAAATCGGATGCGTCCGAGGTGCCGGCCAAACCGGATGTGACGATCACAGGGCAGGTGCAGCAGTTGTCGGCGCAGGCGCGCAGCCGGTTTTTTTCGACCAAAATAACGGCGAAGGCCAGGATCGTCATCCAGGCGGCGAATGCCTCGGACCGCAGCACCGACCGGCTGAACCTGGAAGGGGCGCGCGAAGACGCCGTGTTCTGGTTCGAGCCGGGTGAAGTCCAGGAACTGATGAATCGCATGCTCAAGGAAAATCTGGACCGGTTGCTGGCGGACGTCTACGTGAAGGACCGGGCTCTGCTGACGAAGTAGGGCCGGTTTGTCTCGTTTGTTTGGTTTGTCATGTTTCTCTGGTTACGAAGGTCGAACCAAACGAACCTCATGAACTAGATAAACCAGAAAAACTAGACAAACCAGATAACCTGGAACAGTTCAGTATGCGCGAACGGCGGTGGGAAACCAGGGCCAAACTGGGCTTCGATGAGATGCTGGCCACCGCCGAGCGCCTGGCCGCGCAGGGCCTGATCCCGGCTGCGCCGGCCAAGGACATCATCTGCTATGTCGAGGAGTGGGAGGTCCGCGCACCGGAGGATTTCGATCATCTCGATCCCTGGGCGACGGAGGACGTCACGCTCGTCCATCTGCGCGACGGCTGGCACGGCGATTTTTTTCTGCTGGCCGGCGGCTACCACACGGTCTATCAGCGACATCAATCCGTCGGCACCTACTGTTCGGTGAGCCATCCCTGGCGCCTGCCGGGCGCGATGGCGACGCACCACGCCCGCAGCATGCTCTGGTTGGGATTCCGTCACACGCACGGGTTCATCCGGGTCCGCCTCCAGACGGCCGACGTGATCACGCCGGGCGAGACGCGCGCCGACGACCGGCGCGCGCTGTGGCTGGACGAACGCCAGCGGGCGTTTCTTGCCGCGATCTCGACGCTGGAGGTGCCGATCGAGGCCGTGATCGAACAGGACAGTGTCGTGCTGCGGACGATCGACACCCGCGCGTCGCTGTTCTGTTCGTGGCCGGACGCCTTCGGGCCCTGCCAGTTCGAATACAATTCGCCGGATGCGTTCGAATTCCTCGTGCCGGCCAGTCGCCTGGCGGCGACCTACGGCGGGGAGTCCGCCCGCGTCCGCGCGTATCTGACCGGCTTCTCCGAAGAGGCGCTGGACGAGTTCCAGGCAGTGGCGCCTGGCGCCCGCCTGGCCTATCGCTGCTCGGTGCATTGTCCGCTGGATGACTTGCCGGAGGTGTTGCGCGCCATCGCGCCGGCCGGCCGGCTCTATGCCACGCTCTGCGAGTTTCAAACCCAGCAGATGCTTCCAAACGGAGCCGATGCCTCGGCGATCGTGGGCATCGTCGGGGCGGAAGACGGATTCCAATTGGAGGTTCGTCTGAATCGGGCGCCGCTTCCGGAAGATGAAATGGCCGGCTGGTTGGAACAACTCATCGGCATGCCAGTCGCATACGCGCCGCTCCCCCCATTCCCGTGACCGTCTCCATGTTGCCGATC
>JANOEZ010000262.1:0-1027 GCA_031413335.1 Nitrospirota bacterium | reverse complement strand
CGCGGTGGCGGGTGCGCGTGGCGGTGCAGCAACGACTCGTCGCTCATGTCGTCCAGTTGCGCGCCCTCGATGGCAGGAGCACAGGACGCTGCCGGCTGATCGGTGTCCGGCGGCGTCGATTCGATGAGGCCGATCATGCGTGCGACGGCCAGCGCGGTCAGGGGATGATCCCCGGTGACCATGATGACGCGGATGCCGGCTCGCTTGCAGCGGGCCACGGCATCCGGCACCTCGCGGTGTGGCGGATCGATCATGGCGACTAGGCCGAGAAACGTCAACTCCCGTTCGACGGTGTCGATCGTCAACGTTTCAGCGCCGCGTTCGATCTCGCGCGTGGCAATCGCAAGGACGCGATAGGCCTGTTGCGCGTACGTTCGGCTGTGTGCCTGGATTTTGAGGCGTTCGTCCGGTGTCAAGAGGACGGAACAGCCGTGCGTCAGTTGCTGCGTGCAGAGCGGCACCACAAATTCCGGAGCGCCTTTGACGTAGGCCATGAGGCGGCCGCCCACCCAATGGAGCGTGCTCATGCGCTTGCGGTCGGAATCAAAAGGAAGCTCGCCCATGCGCGGCGCCGGGTCATGGTGCAGCAGGCCGTGGTCCCTGGCGAATTCGATGAGCGCGACCTCCGTCGGATCTCCCGTCGCCGCGAAGCGGCCGTCCGGACGTCTGACGCGCTTGGCGTTGTTGCACAGGGTCATGGCGTCGAGCAGGGGCCGCCACTGGTTCATCTCTTCCGAGCCGAACAGATGTCCCCGCAGCAGGAGCGAGCCCTCGCGACTCTCGATTTCGACGCCGTCGACAGAGAGGCGGGCCACTTGCATCCGATTCTCGGTCAATGTGCCGGTCTTGTCGGTGCAGATGACCGTCGTGCATCCGAGCGTTTCCACCGACGTTAATTGCTTGATCAGCGCCTTGCGTTTGGCCATCCGCTGGCCGGCCAGCGCCAGCGCGAAGGTCACGGTCGGGAGCAGTCCTTCCGGCACGTTGGCGGCAATGAGACCGATGCCGAAAATCGCGCTGATCCACA
>JANOEZ010000261.1:0-1345 GCA_031413335.1 Nitrospirota bacterium | reverse complement strand
GGACGCGGATGTCCTGATCGTGGCCTCCGGCACCGCCGTGTCCCAGGGACGCGAAGCGATCCGCCTGCTGGAAGACGAAGGCATACGTGTCGGGCTGGTGAAGGTCAAGGTCCTGCGGCCGTGGCCGGGTGAGGAAATCCGCGAAGCGACGAAACACGCCAAGCATATCATCGTGCCGGAATTCAACGTCACCGGCTGGCTGGCGAAGGAAATCAAGGCGACCATCCCGAACAGCGAGCGGGTCCATGCCGGCCCTCGCGTCTGCGGCGGAATGACGATGCCGCCGGAGATCATCGTGGAAGAGATCAAGACTACCCTGGGGATGAAATCGATGTCGCTGGCCGGACGCGGCAGCTGATACCAAACCGACGCAACCTGAGCGACCGACGAGGAGACTGACACCATGAGCAAAGAACGAATCAAAATCGCGCCCGAGATGTACGACATCATGCCGCCCGAGTACCAGGATCTGGTCAACCGGGCAACCTACGGCAAGGAAGGCCGCGGGTGGAAGGACATCGGCACCTCCAAGGAGCTGATCGAGGAGCATTCGCTCTGCGCCGGCTGCCCGGAATCCATGGCATTCCGGTACATCCTCGCGTCGCTCCCTACTCCCGAAGACACGGTGATGGTCGGCTCGACAGGCTGTACCAGCCTCGTGTTCCCACATGTGGCCGTGCACAACATCCACTCGTTGTTCGGGAACCAGAATGCCATTGCGTCCGGCCTCAAGCGTGCGCTCACCGTTCGCTTTCCGGGCCGCATCAAGGACGTCGTGGTCCTGGCCGGAGACGGCGCGACCGTGGACATCGGACTGGACATGACCATGCAGGCGTGGTTCCGGCAAGAGAAGTTTACGACCATCTGCTTCGACAACGAGCTCTACGCCAACACCGGCGGACAGGAGAGCGGCCTGATGCAGAAGGGCTTCGTGGCCAAGATGGCGCCGGTTGGCAAAACGTTCGAGAAAGTGCGCCTCCCGGAGATCGCAAGGGAAGCGGGCTGTCACTATGTCGTGAACTGCACGGTCAGCAAGCCGTCGCTGGTTGAAAAGGTCATCCGGAACGCGGTGCTCATCGCCCGCGAACTCGGCCCGACCTATCTGCAGCTCTACACGCCGTGCATCCTTGAAATCGGCAAGAACAGCATGGAAGGCCTCCAGGAAATGCGGGACGCGGTCCCGGCTCCCCCTCCGTAGTAGTAAGGGCTTCGGAGATCCGCCGCCGTCATCTTGCCCATTTCCACCTGGGACGCAGTGGGTGACGCCGTGTTGCTGAAGGCAAGCGTGTGAGTCGTCAACCGGTCGTTCCCCCACCGAAACGGGCGGACGTCGAACGATGAGCCG
>JANOEZ010000260.1:0-7357 GCA_031413335.1 Nitrospirota bacterium | reverse complement strand
CCACGCCATCATGGTGACCGGCTTTGCGCCCATCATCGTCCACATCGCCATTTCGAACGCGCCCGTGTCTGATCCCGGCACGATGCCGATGCGGTGTGTGTCATTTTTTCCACCCGCACGGTCGAGACCTTGTACTCGGGACACTTGGAGCTTTCGTCCGCGCTGGAGGAGAGCAGCACGTTCAGGTCCGTCGTCGGGAAGTGAAAGCTCGTGAACAATTCTCCAGGCAGGACCCGCCCGCTCATGATGACCGGCAGCACCGCCTCGCCACGCGCACTCACCAGTTTAGCCCTATCGCCGTCACGGAATCCAAGCCGCTGCGCATCGTCCGGGTGCATCTCCAGCACGTCCGTATCCACCACTTGCATGATATCCGTCCGGCGGGTCTGGGCCCCGCAATTATAATGTTGCAGGATGCGGCCCGTGATCAGCATGAAGGGATAGGCCTCGGTCGGCGATTCGCCAGGCGGAAGATACTCCACGCCGACAAACCGGGCGCGGCCACGAGGAAACTGTTCTGCGTGCATCAAGGGCGTGCCCGGATGGTCCTTCGCCGGGACCGGCCATTGCAATCCTCCCGCCTGCTCCAGCTTATCGTACGATACGCCGGTCCAGGATGGCGTCAGCTTCGCGATCTCGTCCATGATCTCGGACGGATGCCCGTATGACATCGGATAGCCCATGCGCGTCGAGACTTCGCTGACGACCTGCCAATCCGGCAGGACACCATCCGGCGGTTCGACTGCCTTGCGAATGCGCTGGATGCGCCGCTCTAAATTCGTGAACGTCCCGTCCTTTTCCAAAAAGGACGCGCCCGGCAGGACCATATGGGCAAACTTCGTCGTTTCGGTCAGAAACAAATCCTGCACAACCAGAAATTCAAGTTTGGACAGGGCCTCTCGAACTTTTTTCAGGTTCGGATCGGTCTGCGCGACATCATACCCGATGATCCAGAGCCCCTTCAGCCGTCCCTCCAGCGCCGCGTCCCACATGTCCGGCGTCTTCATGCCGCGTTTCGCGGGCAGCGGACGTCCGGTCACCGCCTGATGCAGGGCCGCCAGTTTCGGATCGTCGAACGACTGATAGCCGGCGAAGTACGTCGGTATCGAACCGACGTCCGACGCCCCCTGCACGTTGTTCTGTCCACGTAGCGGGTTAATGCCGGTGCCGGGCCGGCCAAGGTTGCCGGTCGCCAGCGCCAGGTTGCACAGGGCGATCACGCCGTGGCTCCCCCATCGGTGCTCTGTCACGCCGAGGCCGTGGACACAGAGCGACGCGCCGCTCGTCGCGTAGCGGCGGGCCGCCTTGCGGATCATCTCAGCCGGCACGCCGGTAATTTGTTCGGTCTTCTCGGGCGTGCAGGGAGCCACGGACTCCAACCAATCCTTCAAGCCCTCCGTCCTCGCTTCGACGAAAGCCTTGTCGAGCAGACTTTCTTTTGCAATCACATGGCCCAGACCGTTCAGCAGCGCGACGTTGGTGCCCGGATGCAACTGCAGATGGAAGTCGGCCAGGCGGGCCAGTTCCGTCCGGCGCGGATCGATCACGATGAGCGGCACGCCGCGCCGGTGCGCCTGCTTGATCCGCGCCCCGATCACCGGGTGGGACTCGGCGGGGTTGGCGCCGACGACCAGAATCAACTTCGCGTGATCGAGATCCTCAATCGAATTGGTCGCCGCCGAGGTCCCCAGCGTCTCCATCATGCCGGTCACGGTCGCGCTGTGACAGACCCTGGCGCAGTTATCAATATTGTTGGTTCCGAGCACGCAGCGCACGAACTTCGAGAAGAGATAATTCTCCTCGTTCGTCCCGCGGCTCGAGGAAATCACCGCCAGCGCATCGGGACCGTGCGCCTGCTTGGTCCTCATGAATTCCGAGGCCACGCGGTCGAGTGCCGTTCGCCAGGAGATCTGCACCCACCGGTCGCCTTCCCGGAGCAGGGGCTTCTGCAGGCGGTCCGGCGCATAGATATAGTCCCACCCAAAGCGGCCCTTCATGCAGGCATGCCCGGCGTTCGACGGTCCGTTGTCCGCCGGCACCATGCGCACGACGCGGCCGTCCTTGACGCCGGCATCGAACGAACAGCCGACGCCGCAGTAGGCACAGGTTGTCCGCACGGTCTTCGTCGGCAGACCGAACCGCGCCACCGATTTCTCCTGCAGGGCACCGGTCGGGCATTCCTTCACGCAGGCGCCGCAGGACACGCAGTTCGAGGCGGCGAAGCTCCCGCCGCCGGCCATGGGTCGGGCGTCGAAACCACGTTCCGTCATCGTCAGGGCGAAAGTGCCCTGGATTTCATCGCAGGCACGGACGCAGCGCGCGCAGGAAATACAGGCGGCGTTGTCGAAGGTGAAGAAGGGATTCGACTCGTCGCGGACGGCCGCGCGCTTTCGATGCGCGTGGTTGGGATACCGCGCCCGTTTCACGCCGTACGCCAGGGCCAACTCCTGCAGCGGCCCCGGCAGCGGCGCGTCCTCCCGATGCTCAGAGAGATAGAGTTCAACGATATTGTGCCGGTGCCGGTTCAGGCTGGTGTTGTCAGTGTGCACGACCATGCCCTCCCGCACCGGCGTGGTGCAGGATGCCGGCGTGCCGCCCTGCCCCTCCACTTCGCAGAGGCACAGGCGGCAGGAACCGTGCGGCGACAGATGATGCGACGCACAGAGGCTGGGAATGGATATCCCCGCCCGGCGCGCAGCCATATAGATGGTGTCATCCGGCGTCGCGGTGACCGAACGGCCGTTGATGGTCAGTTTCATATTCACTCTGCCTAAAGTCATCAAGTCCGAAAGTCGTAAAGTCGACTTTACGACTTTACGACTTTCAGACTCCTCTTGAACTCCGAAGGAAAATGCTCGATCGCCGTTAAGACCGGATAGGGTGCGCGGGCGCCCAGCGCGCAGAGGCTGGCCGTTTTCATCGTCTCGCTCAAATCAGCCAGCAGCGCCAGATCGTCCGGGAGCCCGTGTCCGTTCCGGATGCGGTCCAGAATTTCATGGGCCCGCACAGATCCGATGCGGCACGGCGTGCAGGTGCCGCACGACTCGTCGGCGGTGAAGGCCATGAAGTGCCGCGCCAGCTCGACCATGTCCGTCTCATCGTCGAAGACCACGATGCCGCCATGGCCCAGGATCGCGCCGGCATCAGCAAAGGCGTCGTAACAAATTGGGATATTCAGTTTGGAGGCCGGAAAGAGGCTGCCCAGCGGCCCGCCGACCTGCACGGCTTTGAGTGTCGCACCGGGCGCCATGCCGCCGCCGAATCGATCCAGCACGTCTTCGAGCGTCGCGCCGAACGGAATCTCCACCAGGCCAGGCTGTTTCACCCGTCCGCCGATCTGCAGCGGGATGGTCCCGCGCGATCGTGCCGTTCCCATCGAGGCGTACCAGTCACCGCCTTTTTCAAGAATGCTCGGCACCGTCGCAAACGTGAGCACATTGCTGACGACCGTGGGACGCCCATACAGACCGGCCACGGCCGGATAGGGCGGCTTGGCGCGCACGACGCCTCGGCGGCCTTCCAGCGATTCCAGCAGTGCTGTTTCTTCGCCGCACACGTAGGAGCCGGCGCCGACAAAGACGTCCAGCTTGAAGGTGCTGCCCCGGCAATCCAGCATGCCCGATTGCTCGGCTTCTTCAATCGCCGTCTGCAGCGCCCGCGCCGCCGCCGGATATTCCTGGCGGCAGTAGATGTAGCCGCGTTCCGCGCCGATCGCCAACGCGCAGATCAGCATGCCTTCGATCAACCGGAACGGCTCTCCTTCCATGAGCATACGGTCGCAGTAGGTTCCCGCGTCGCCCTCGTCCGCGTTGGCTACGACGTATTTGCGGTCCGCCGGCGTCTCCCTGGCGATTTTCCACTTCGCCCAGACCGGGAATGCCGCGCCGCCCCGTCCCCGCAACTGCGAGCGCTTCAATTCGTCGAGAATCCCCTCCGGCGACAACCCTCTGGCCCGGTCCAATCCCCCGCCGCCGCCGTGCGCGACGTAATCTTCCGGCGACAGCGGCCGGACCATGCCGAAATTGGCGAAGGTCACTCGGTTCTGTCGGGCCAGAAAGGGAATCTGCTCCACGGGCATCCCGCCCTCTCCGGCAAGAATGCGTTCGATGTCATCCGGCCTGGCATGCGGCCAGGCCATCCGCCCCTGCGGCATGTCCCGCTCGACCATCGGCTCCAGGAAAAAGGCGCCGCGTGCGGAGGTGCGAACCATCGCGACCCCCGGACGGTTCTCCCAGGCTCTGGCCAACCGGTCGGTGCCAGCCGCTCTTGAGGAGGTATCGTTGGAAAGATAGAGGCGCGTCGCCGACATAGTCTTCCTTATTTATAGGAAGCGAGCAGCGTTCCGATGTCGCTGGGGGCGACCCGTCCGTGGACATCTTCGTCAATCATCACGCTCGGGCCGACCGCGCAATTGCCGACGCAATAGATTTTCTCCAGCGTGAACCGTCCGTCGGGAGTCGTCGCGCCCATCCCAACCCGCAACTCCTCCGCCAGCGCCTCCGTGAGACGGCCGCAATGGTTGGCCACGCAGGATTCGCCGGTGCAGACGCGAATCAGATGCCGCCCCGGCGGCTGCGTGCGCAGCTCGGGATAGTAGGAGAGCACGCCGCTGACGTCGGCCTCCGTGACTTCCAGAGCCCGCGCGATCTCCGGCACGGCCGCGGACGGCACGTGGCCGAGCCTGCCCTGGACCGCCAGCAACGTATCGAGCACGTTCGGAGGATCCGTGTGGCATTGTGCCAGAATTGCGTTGAGATCAGGGTGCGTCGGCATCGCCATGGTTCGACCGTCACAATCCGACGTGCGCGCGGAGACGGCTGTATCCGTAGCCGGGCTTCCCCGTGCGGCGCGCGGCGAGATCTTCATCTTCCAGGGCCTTGATCAGCGCGGCCACCTTCGCGCGGCCGTCTGCGGTGCTCATGGCATGCCGCGGCGTCTGCCCGTTCAGCGAAGGAGACGGCCGGTCGGCCCACTCCATATAGACCGATCCGAGAAAGGCTGCCAGCAACTCCTGCTCCGCATCCGGCGTGACAACGACCACGCGCGGGGCCGGCTCTTCTTCCTCGAGGTTCACTTCCAGCAGCTCGTGCGGCGGCACCGCCATCGCCTCCCCAAAAAAGTGCAGCGAGAACCCAAATGTGGACGCCAGCTGATGTTTCACACGATCGAGGCGCGTGCCGGACTCGCATTCGACGAAGAACTGCGTCGGCGTGAGCGTCAGCCGCGCCACCACCGATGCCGCATCATCGCCCGTCTGCAGCCAACTGCGCGCGGACGTTCTCGAGGGATGTCCCGGCTCCTCCCTCCATCCTTCCAGGTTCGAGAGGCCGTCGCTCAATAATGACGATTCGTGGTGTTCATAGAGCGCCAGCGCATAGAGAAACGGCTGGCCGCCCCGCGTTCGGTACCGGATGCTCATCTCAGCACGGACCAGCGCTTCGAGCCGGACCTGCGCGAACCGCCATAGCAACACATGGCCGTAGGGTTTGGCAAACTCCTCCCACTCGCCCAGCTCGAAGGAGCCGGCCTCCGCTTCCATTGAGCGGCGCCACTCGTTTGCGCCGTCGAACAGCGCGCGACCGGCGGAGGCCGACAGCACCAGCGCCACGCCGGGAAGCACCGTGCGATCCCCCGCGCGGATCACCCTCGTCAGCAGGACTTGCCCGGGTTTGCAGCGACGACCGATTTCACCAGCCGTGACCTGAAACGCCTTGCCGCTCCCCAGCGAGCGGAGCTCCAGCGAGCCGTTTTCACGAAGGGCGACCACCTCCAACAGGTCCATGTTCGAGTGGCGAAGCGGATCCAGCCAGACCCGCTCCTCCTCCGGCACATGCGTGGTGATGGTGTCGCGAACCTGCTCGATCAGCGAAGGCTGCCCATCGTCAGGGAGATAATCGGCGAATATATACAGATGGGCCAGCGCTGCTTCTTCGGGCAACGGAACCAGCCCGAACTGTTGCTCGTACTCCGGATAGGGGCGCAACGCGATACCCAGCGCGCGCTGCCGCTGCAGCGCGAACGCCGGTTCGCGCACCAGCGTCTGCAACCGCGCGAGCAAGGCCGCCAGCGACGCAGTCGTGCGGATGTCCTCGCCCACGCCGGATTCATTCCCGTGCTTCATGAATTTCTTCCATCACAATCGTTTCGGCGTCGAACCAATCGTCCGAATGACAGCCCTCTCGCCGTCCGCGCTCTTCCCACAACTCGTAGGCCTTTTGGGCGATCCGATCCCACATGCCGTCGGGCAGTTCGATCGGCCGCTTTTGTTCAGCCGGCGACAGTCTGGGCACTCCGGACCGCGGCGCCAGACGCGCTGATTTCGTCGTCGCTTTCTTGCTCATCGTGACATCCTCATTTTAGCCCTTCTGCCGGCTGGCCGTTTCCGGCATGACTCGCGTGTGACCCGAACCGAACTTCGGACTCTTGACGGTCAGGACCGGACAGGGAGCCTGGCGCAGCACGGCTTCCGCCACGCTGCCGCTGACCAGATGGGAAAAGCCCCGCCGCCCGTGCGTCCCCATCACGATCAGATCGGCTTCAGTGGTTCGCGCGCCGTCCAGGATCGCATTGCCCGGCGCGCCGCTCTGGAGTTGGGCCTGCGCAGAAATGCCCTGCCCCTTGAACAGCGCCACGAATTCTCCCAGCTGTTTCTCCAGCGCGTTCGTGGTTTTCTGCACATCGCCAGCATGATTGAGCGTGAAGTCCAACCCATAGGACGCCGGCTCAATCACATGGAGAATCGTCACGGACGCGGCGAACTCCCTGGCAGCCTGGATCGTATATTCCAGCGCTTCAAGCGAGCAGTCGGAAAAGTCCACCGACACCAGGATGCGCGTGATGCCCACCGGCGGGCTCCCTTTCGCGACCGACCGGACTGTCAGCACCGGGCAGGGCGCGCCCCGCACGACTCCCTCAGCCGTACTGCCCAGCAACACATGCGCCAGCCCCGTCCGTCCTCGCGTGCCCATCATGCTGACCGACAGGTCGCGTTGCAAGTCGGCGTTGCCCGGATCGGCCGCCGCCAGCCGCCGACTGATTTCCAGACTCGCCCGGTAGGCCGCCAGTGCGCCGGTCAGATCCCCCTGCGCGCTGAGCACGTTCCCGATGTTGTCCTGACTGACCGACATGTCGCGTTGCCGCTCGGCGTTCCCCGGGTCCGCCGCCGCCAGCCGCTCCCGAATCGCCAGGCTCTGCCCGAACGCCGCGAGCGCTTGGGTCCTCCATGAGCTTGGCCATCTGCTCCTCGCTGAGACCGGATTTCGCGAGTTGCTCCTGCATCTTGTTCAAGCTCTCGATGGCGGCGTTGGCCTGGCCAAACTTGAGTTGCTCGGCGAGATCCTTGCCCAGCTTGGCCATC
>JANOEZ010000259.1:0-2807 GCA_031413335.1 Nitrospirota bacterium | reverse complement strand
CGGCCCAGGTGCGAACAGAGGATGACCCTGGCCCCTTCATCCACGGCGCGGTTGATGGTCGGGAGCGTGGAGCGAATGCGGGTGTCGTCCGTGATCTGGAGCGCGTCGTCGAGCGGGACGTTGAAGTCGGCCCGAATGAGCACGCGCTTGCCGCGCAGGTTGACGTCCTCGATCATTTGTTTCTTCAGGTTCATTCCGAACTCGCGATCAGCACGGAATCAGGATTTCGATGTGAGAAACTTGATCAGATCGCGCACGCGGCACGAATAGCCCCACTCGTTATCGTACCAGGCGAGCACCTTCACCAGCCGGCGGTTTGACACGATGGTGAGTGGAGCGTCCAGTGTGGCCGAGTGGGGATCTCCGTTCTGATCGATGGACACGATCGGGGCTTCGGAATATTTCAGAATGTTTTTGAGCGGGCCTTGCGCAGCCTGTTTGAAGGCGGCGTTCACGGATGCGACGTCGCAATCCTGTTCCACCTCGACCGACAGGTCCACGATCGACACGTTTGGCGTGGGGACGCGGATCGCCAGTCCGTCCAGCTTGCCTTTGAGCTGGGGCAGGACGAGGTGCAGGGCCTTGGCTGCGCCGGTGCTGGTGGGGACCATCGAGAGTGCGGCAGCCCGCGCGCGGCGCAGATCTTTATGCGGCAAATCCAACAGTTGCTGATCGTTCGTGTAGGAGTGAATGGTTGTCATGACGCCGTGCTTGATGCCGAACGTCTCCAGTAAGACCTTGGCCACCGGGGCGAGACAGTTCGTCGTGCAGGAGGCGTTGGACACGATCGTATGTTTCGAAGGATCATACGTCTGCTCATTGACGCCCAGAACGAGCGTCACGTCGGCATCCTTGGATGGAGCAGTCACGATCACCCGCCTGGCTCCGGCAGACAGATGCTTGCTCGCGCCCTCCCGGTCCGTAAAGCGGCCGGTGGATTCGACCACGATATCGACGCCGAGATCTTTCCAGGGCAGTTCCTTGGGGTCCTTCTTCGCCAGAACCTTGATGGACTTGCCATCAATCAGAATGTGATCCTCGCGGGCTTCGACCTTGGCTGCGAGCGTGCCGTGCACCGAGTCGTATTGCAGGAGGTAGGCCAGCGTGTTCGCGTCGGAGGGGTCGTTGATGGCGACAAACTCGAGTGCGGGGTCGCCCAGCGAGGCCCGCAGCACGTTGCGCCCGATCCGCCCGAAGCCGTTGATGCCGATCCGAGTGCCCATGGTCCCGATTGTGCTCCGTTCCCTATGAGTTGGACAAACAAAAAATGCCGGCCGACTTGCGGACCGGCATCGAGAGCCGCATCGTACTCAGGCCGGTCTTATGAAGTCAAGGTGCAGGCTGCGAAGCAGTGATTCATTACGTGCGCTTGGCGATCAACTCGCGAATGGCAGGAACCAGTTCGTTGGGAACTTCCATAAAGGTTTGAGTCTGGTTTTCAAACGCTGCCTCGTCTTCCGCGACGGCCTCGTCTTCCGTCTGTTGCTCGTAATGAGCCAGAACTTTACGGACGCGCTTTTCATCCCAGCCGGGAGGGAATTTGCTTTGTTTCTTCATGAGTGTTTCCTGATCCGGCTGACTTACGGAGTTTGTGGCTGAGGCGGTGCCGTCCCCGCGCGCTTGGTCAGCGTGATCTCGATGTCGTTGTCGAAGGTCCAGAAGCCGCCGTCTTCGCGGTCGCCCTTCACGCACCAGTAGATGGCCGGCAGGCACCAGAGGTTCCAGAGTACCTGCTTGGACATGGAGCGTTCGATCTTGACGGTGACCGGCTCGTAGCCTTCTTTCTCGATCACGGCCGTATGGTCGGTGAAGCGGCTGAGATTCACCGTGCCGGCCGTCGTCAGATGAAACCGGTCATCGATCACCACCTTGGCTTCGCCGGGCGTGGAAAAAATTCTGACCGACTGGTGGTCTGAGTTCATCAGCGTGGCGCAACTCGACAGCAGCAGCGCCGTCCCGGTGAGCAGCAATGCAGCAGATAACGGCCGTGTGTGCATGGTTCGCCCTCTCATATCTTCATGGCGTCGTTGACTTCTGCCAGCGTCCGGTGCGCGACTGCCGCCGCGCGCCGACTGCCTTCGTGGACAATGTCATCCACCTGGCTGGGCTTCGCGGTGAGCCGGGCCCGGCCCTCCCAAATCGGAGCCATGCGCGCTACCATGCCATCGGCCACCAGCGTTTTGCAATCGATACAGCCGATGGCGGCGGTCCGGCAGTCCCGATTGACCTGCTCGATCGTCTGCGCGCTCGAGAAAATCTTGTGGAAGTCATAGACCGGGCAGATGTCCGGGTTGCCCTTGTCGGTTCGCTTCGCGCGCGCCGGGTCCGTCACCATGGTTTTCAACTTTTGGCGCACAACCGGTTCGGCGTCAGAGAGATTGATCGTGTTCCCGTAGCTCTTGCTCATCTTGCGGCCGTCGGTGCCGAGCACTTTGGGAAATTTCGTCAGATGCTCCTTCGGTTCCGGAAAGACAGGCCGGTACAGGCTGTTGAACCGACGGGCAATCTCGCGCGTCAATTCCAGGTGGGGGAGCTGATCTTTCCCGACGGGGACGTAATCCGGTTTGTACAATAAAATGTCGGCCGCCTGCAGCACCGGATAGCCGAGGAAGCCGTAGGTGGAGAGGTCCTTCTCCTTGATCTCCTCCTGTTTCTCCTTATAGGTCGGGTTCCGCTCCAGCCAGGGGATCGGCACGATCATCGAGAGCAGCAGGTGCAGGATTGCATGCTCGGGAATGCGGGACTGGATGAACAGGGTGGCGCGGGTCGGGTCAATTCCAGCCGCCAGCCAATCGGTCAGCAGCTCG
>JANOEZ010000258.1:0-1716 GCA_031413335.1 Nitrospirota bacterium | reverse complement strand
CACGGTCTTCCCGGCCACCAGCGCCACCTCGATCGGCTGTCCGGGCGGATTCCCCGCCTGGATCACGTTCACGGTATGGGGCACCGTGTCATGGATGGACACCATCAGCTCGCGGAAACTGCCGCTGACGCCGGCCCCGATCGGCTCGGTGCCGTGAATGTCCGCGATGGGACCGCTATAGAGGAGCTTGCCGTTCTTCGGATCGTGGTAGGTGGATCCGAACGGCTCCACGATCGTCACGCCGAACCCGCCATGCGGCCAGGTCGTCGCGCCGAACGCGTGATCGTGCCAGAACACCGTCCCGTAATCCGCATCCACCCAATAGCGGTAGCGGACGAATTCCGGCGTGACGATGTCACCGGCCGGATGGTTGTTCTTAAGCGCCGTGAAGAAGGAGACGGTAGTGCCCTTGATCTCCTTGATCCGGACGACTTCCGAACAGCTCCGGTCGCGTTTCAACGACGTCGTGGTATCGGTGCCGGGCTCAAGACAGTCGGCCCCGATCAGCAACTCCGTGTTGGGATGATAGGCCGTCGCTCCCTCCGCCATCTTGATCGTGATGGAGCGGGCGCCCTTTTTCACCGATTCGGTCAGCTTGCTGTTCATGGGAACCGGCAAGCCGGCCTTTTTCGGCTTGGAGAACATCGTGAACGGACGCACCGACATCTCCCACTCGAACGCCGAGATCACGCCGTCGGAACTCCCGGTATCGAACTGGAAGAAATGGGGATGGATGTTGATCTTGGACGACTGGAAATTGGTGAAGTCGTCGTCGTCCCACTCGCTCGTCAGAATCGTATCCACGCAGTCATACACGTTGGCGCGCAGGACCGCCGGATACTTCATGTCGTCGTTAGCCCTTGTCAGGCTCTCTTCCTCGTGGTGGACGTAGATCAAACCGTCCTTGTCCACGATCGGCGCCTCCTTCCCCTGCTTTTTGGCCAGGGTGATGGGCAGCCGGATGAAGTGGAGGTTGTTGATCTTGGGCACGTTGGCGTTGTTCGGGCACAGGCTCCAGCGGCCCTGCTCGCCGGGCTTCGCCGGCTCGCTGGTCCGCTCGCCGTTTTCGTCCTGGTGGATCGGCTCCAACCAGGGCGCGCCGCTGTGGTTCGCCGAGAACGGCACGCGCTTCCCGAAGTGCGGCCTCAACACCGGCCAGGACACCTTACCCGTCGTCGGGTCGAAGAGAATCGCCGGCCTGGTGTTGTCGTCCCACTTGGCGGCCGCGGGATACTTGGGATACTTCGCGGTACTTTCCCGCTCCCCCTTCGCCACGTTGCCGTCCCATTTCCAGTCCCACACGGTGGCGTCATAGGCCATGATCTGGCCCTTTTCGTCGTCCTTGTGGCCCGGCTGGCCCGTTGCCGGCAGGTACATCTCGACCCAATCCTTGATGGTCACGACAACCGGGTCGGACTTCCAGTTCGTCTTCTGGCCCTTGTCCACGATCTTGAACGTCTTGCCGAACCAATCGATCGTCTTGCCGATCAGCTTGTCGGAGCCGACACCCAGCTTGATCCGTCCCTGGCGATCGGGCAGTTCCCGCATGTCCGGCATGGTGTCCGTCCGCAGGGCGCCTACTTGCAGGGTGTTGTAGACACGAGCGTATCCCCACATCCCCGCCACATAGTGATGCGCCACGTGACAGTGGAACAGGAAGTCGCCGGCCAGGTGTTGGCACCCGCCGCCGCCGCATTCCGGCTCCAGATCGAGCGC
>JANOEZ010000257.1:0-3754 GCA_031413335.1 Nitrospirota bacterium | reverse complement strand
TCGCCGTCTTTGGGGGTGCTCTTTGTGGTCTCGGCTCCATCAGGAGCCGGAAAAACGACGCTCTGCAAAGAGCTCGTGACCACCATCCCGGGGATACATCCGTCCGTCTCGTACACGACGCGCAAGCCTCGCCCCGGCGAGGTGCATGGCCGGGAATACTACTTTGTCGACGAACAAGCCTTCCAGGCCATGGCCGAGCGAAACGACTTTGCGGA
This sequence comes from Nitrospirota bacterium, assembly GCA_031413335.1. Classification (GTDB taxonomy): domain Bacteria; phylum Nitrospirota; class Nitrospiria; order Nitrospirales; family Nitrospiraceae; genus 2-02-FULL-62-14. Next base: position 3,539 of record JANOEZ010000257.1, on the reverse strand, counting down.
ATCGGCGCGGGTCTACGGCCACTTCTATGGCACACCGCGACAGGCATTAACTGATATGATGGAAAAAGGCCTCGACGTCCTCCTGGAGATCGACACGCAAGGCGCCATGCAGATTAAAAAGAAGTTTACCGATGGCGTCTACATTTATATCCTGCCGCCCTCCATCGACGCGTTGCGCACGCGGCTTGTCCAACGAGGGGATGCGCCGGAGGAGATCCAGCGGCGCATGCAGAAGGCCAGACAGGAAATTCTGAACTACCGCGAATACGACTATATCGTCCGCAACGAGGATCTCCAGCAGGCGTCGCAGGAGCTGCACGCCATTGTCCATGCCGAGCGCACGCGCATGAAGCGCGTGGACATCAACTGGCTTGAACGAAATTTCATCTCAGATACCACAACCCCATAAAGGAGCACGACCATGATCGACGCGATTTCATTGTTACCAGAATACACCCATGACCAGATCGATTCCCGCCACCGGCTTGTGATTGCCACCTCGCAACGCGCGAAACATCTCATGCAGGGCGCGCGCCCGATGGGACACTCCAAGTATGCCAAAGCGACATCCATCGCGCTGGACGAGATGCTGCGCCAGAAGGTGGAGTTCCTGACAGGCAAAGAGGCCCGGCAGGCCATCAAGGAGGCGAAGCGCGGAAAAGACAGCGAGATGGAGCGGATCGCCGTGGCCGCAGCCCGCGATGATGCCCGTGAGATCAAGAAGGAACTCACCGTCTATGTGGACGATTCCCCCAAGCCGGCTGTGAAGGAAGGGGACGCGTAGACACGCATGGAGCATGGGGCGGACAAAGCCCTCATCGGGAAGCGTATCCTGCTGGGCATCAGCGGCAGCATCGCCGCCTACAAGGCGGTTGAGCTGCTACGCACGCTGATGCGGGAGGGCGCAGACGTCTCCGTCGCCATGACCGACGCTGCCACGCAGTTTGTCGCCCCGCTGACGTTCGAAGTGCTCTCACGGCACCCGGTGGCGACCGGCCTGTTTGCCGCGCATCAGGAGATGCTGCATCTGACCTTGCCGGAGGAGGCCGATGTGTTCGTCATTGCTCCCGCCACCGCGAATACCCTGGCCAAGCTCGCGCTGGGCCTGGGGGATGATCTCCTGAGCACCATGGTCCTGACGGCGTCCTGCCCGCTGATCGTTGCGCCGGCCATGGATGGGGGAATGTGGAACCATCCGACGGTCCAGGAACACGTCAGACAGTTGCGCGCACGCGGGATCACCGTGCTCGAGCCGGTTGAAGGCCCGCTGGCATCGGGCAAGATCGGAAAAGGCCGCTTGACGGACGAACAGACCATCGTGGACGCCATCGAGACCTGCCTGCGTCCAAAACGTGATCTGGCAGGCCAGCGCGTGCTGGTTTCGGCAGGACCGACGCAAGAACCCATTGACCCGGTCCGTTTTATTTCCAACCGGTCTTCCGGCAAGATGGGATATGCGATCGCCCGGGCCGCCCAGGAGCGTGGCGCGGAGGTGCTGCTCGTCAGCGGTCCGACGGCGCTGCCGGCTCCCCCCGGTGTACGATGCCACTACGTCGAAACAACCGAGGATATGGCCAAAGCGCTGATGACGAACTTCCGCTGGGCCACGATCGTCGTGATGGCGGCCGCCGTGGCTGATTTTCGTGCCGAGAAGCCATCCAGCAGGAAAATCAAGAAGCAGACCAGCGCATGGAAAACACTGGCCCTGACGCCGACCGAGGACATTCTCCAGACCCTCTCCAGACAGCGGACCCGACAGATTCTCGTCGGATTCGCCGCTGAAACCGATGCGGTGCTTGTGCAGGCCCGCAAGAAACTGATCGACAAGAATCTGGATCTGATCGTCGCCAACGATGTCACGGTCCCGGGTGCGGGATTCGGTTCGGACGACAACGCCGCCACGCTGATCACGCGCGGGGGCGAGGACATCGCTCTTCCGCTGATGCCCAAACGCGAACTGGCCGACCGCATTCTCGACGCGCTGCAACCATTTGTCACGCGCGCCGCATTGCCCAGGACGAAATAATCCGCCGTCATCGCCGCTACGAACACCCCTTTGTTTGACCCGATTCCGCGAGCCTGTTACAATGACCACGTTTTTCGCATCGTTGCCACGTGATATTCCCGGCTTACAATGGGCAGAGGAGCGCACGTGACACATGTGCTGGTCTTGCATGGCCCCAATTTGAACCTCCTGGGGAAGCGGGAAAAATCCGTCTATGGCACCGCCTCGCTCAAGACCATCAATGCCGGCATCATGACGTTCGCCAAGAAAGAACGGCTGCGGGTCGAGATCAGACAATCCAATCTCGAGGGTGAGCTGGTGTCCTGGATTCAAGAAGCCACTACGAAATTCGACGGCATCGTGATCAACCCGGCCGGTTATACCCACACCAGTGTGGCGATCCGGGACGCCATCGCTGCCATCGACATTCCGACCGTCGAAGTGCACCTGACGAATATCTACAAACGGGAAGCGTTCCGGCACCATTCCTTCATCGCAGGAGTGGCGGTTGGCCAAATCTCAGGGTTCGGCCCGGCCGGATACGTGCTCGGGCTCAGAGCCCTCGTGGAGCATCTCACATCCGCGCGCACCACCCAGGCCCGCTGACGTGCTGGCTTCATTCAACGAAGGAGGGCCCAGTTCGTGATTTCGACCTCAGAATTTCGCAATGGTGTGCGCCTGGAGATCGACCGGGAACCGTACTATATCGTGGAGTTTCAGCATGTGAAACCCGGCAAGGGCGGCGCCTTCGTCAGGACCAAGCTGAAAAGCTATACCTCGGGCAATGTCATCGACCGGACGTTCCGGTCCGGGGAACGCTTGGATGAGCCGGATCTCGATGAACGCGAGATGCAATTCCTGTATGCCGCCGGGGATTCCTATACGTTCATGGACACCAAGAACTACGAGCAGTTGACCTTTGAGAAAAAGCAGCTCGGAGAGAACGCGGACCTGCTCAAAGAGAACATGATTGCCAAGATTCTGGTCTATGAGCACCGTCCCATCGCCGTGGAGCTGCCCATCTTCATCGAACTGAAGGTCGTGGACGCCGAGCCTGGCGTCCGCGGAGACACGGCCTCAGGGGGCACCAAGCCGGCCGTCGTCGAAACCGGCGCCATCATCAAGGTTCCCCTCTATATGGAGATAGGGGAAGTCATTAAAATCGACACCCGCACACGCGCCTATGTGGAGCGCGTCCGGTGAAGAGGCGGACCACCAAGCAGGCCGCTGGTCTGAAGCCATCATCAAGCAAAAGATCTGATATGAGTAACAACAATCAGATGGATAATGAAATTCATCATCTTGTTGAGCTCTTAAATCGGCACGAACTGGCCGAGATTGAGGTCGAACATAGGGGAGTGCGGATTCGAGTGCGGCGCGCCGGCACGGTCGATGCGACTCCGCTGGTGATGGCCGAATCGAGCCGGCAGATGCCGGGGGCGCGCCGAGGGGCGCGATGTGGAAGCCGAGGCGGGACGGCTCTCCCTCGACGAGGTGCGTGAGCACCTGGCGCGAGTGGCGCTGCCGCGCCTGG
>JANOEZ010000256.1:0-1306 GCA_031413335.1 Nitrospirota bacterium | reverse complement strand
GAGGATATCGTGCGCGATCTCGGCCTCGAACTTGGACAGACTCAACCCCTCGATCCAGTCGGCGGCCTCCTGGATGGTGAACTGGACGATCTGGTGGATGTTTCGGTCTGCGACTTTCACGAAGAGCGCATCCGGCTTCAGTCGGCTGCCGGCGCATGTCGGACAAGAAAACGGATTGCGGTAACGGCTCAGGAACACCCGCACGTGGAGTTTGTAGCGTTTATGCTCGAGATGTTTGAAAAAGTCGTCGATGCCGTCGAACTTTTTATCGCCCTTCCAGAGCAGCGCCCGTTCCTCCTCGGACAGCTTGGCGTAGGGGGTGGTCAGGCTCACACCCTTTCGCTTCATGGCCAGCAGCATCTGTTTCTGCCACCAGTCCGTGCTGGGCTTGGTCCAGGGCTCGACGGCGCCGTCGGCCAGCGAGAGGTTGCGGTTGGGAATAACCAGATCCTCGTCGTGCTTGAGAATGTTTCCAAAACCCTTGCACTCCGGGCAGGCGCCGAGCGGGTGGTTAAAGGAAAATAAAATGGGACGGAGCGGATCGAAGGTTCTGCCGCAGGACTGGCAGCGGAACTTCGTGCCGTAGGTGTGCTGCCCCTGGCCGATGACCTCCACCAGGCAGAGTCCGTCGCCTTCACAAAACGCGGTTTCGACCGCTTCGATAATCCGATTGCGGTTGTCGGGCCGGATGACCAGGCGGTCCAAAATGACGTGGAGGTTGGCGTCCTTCTTCCTCGGCAGGACCGTGCCTGGTTGGAGATCAATCAATTCGTCACCGCATTTCAAACGCACAAATCCGCGCGTCAGCAGGGCTTCAATCAGCGCACGGTCATGGCCGGGCCTCAGGTCCTTCACTGGAAACAGGACCATGGCGCGGCCGTCTGGGAATCTGGCAATCAGGTCGTCGGTCACTGACCCGGGATGATAGCCGCGCGCCTCCTGCTTGCAATCCGGACAGACCGGTTTGCCGACCTTGGCGAACAGAAGTCGAAGCAGGTCGGCCATTTCAGTCGCTGTGCCGACGGTCGAGCGGGCCGTGCGGACTGGATTTTTCTGCTCGATGGCAATCGCGGGGCGGATGTTGATGATCCGATCTACGTCCGGGCGGTCCACCTTTTCCAGAAACATGCGGGCATAGGTCGAGAGCGATTCGACGTAGCGCCATTGGCCTTCGGCGAAGAGGGTGTCGAAGGCCAGCGACGACTTGCCGGAGCCGGATACGCCGGTGATCGCGGTGATTTTGTTGTGGGGGATGCGGAGCGAGATGTTCTTGAGGTTGTTCTGCCGCGCGCCTTCGACGATCAGG
>JANOEZ010000255.1:0-2002 GCA_031413335.1 Nitrospirota bacterium | reverse complement strand
AGATTGGTGGTCGCCGGGTGAGTTCACAATGGAACTCGCCGCCGGCCAGCCGGCCCATCTGGTATTCACGACGGAGCCGGTTGAAGCAGTCGACGTCGAAGCGCTCGTGCGGGATGAGCGTGGACGCCGGCAGAAACTGGCAGAGGGCGCGCCGGGAAACGACCGGCTGGTCCGTTCGCTCTGGCAGGCGGCCGAAACCTATCTCTCGGACCGCGGCACGCAAAAAACGGTGATCGCCGGCTATCCCTGGTTTACCGACTGGGGCCGGGACACGTTTATCTCGCTGCCGGGCCTGTGCCTGGCAACCGGCCGGCATGATATTGCGCGTCAGGTGATTACGGCATTTTCCGAGCATGTGTCGCAGGGGATGATTCCGAATCGCTTTCCCGATGCAGGCGAAATACCGGAGTACAACACGATTGACGCATCCCTGTGGTTTGTCCATGCGGTCGGCCGCTACCTCGACTACACGAAAGACGAGTCCACGGTTCGCCAAGTGGCCTGGCCGGCGGTGCGCGCCATCCTCGATGGCTACCGGCAGGGGACGCGCTACGGGATTCGCATGGACGGAGACGGGTTGATCACGAGCGGCGCACCTGGCGTACAGCTGACTTGGATGGATGCCAAGGTGGGGGATTGGGTCGTCACGCCGCGTCGCGGCAAGCCGGTTGAGATTCAGGCCTTGTGGGTACGAGCACTCGCTGTTGGTGAGGAACTGGCTACGAAGTTCGGCGACAAGGCCTACGCCACACGCTGTGAAGACGACCGCATCAGGGCGATCAAGTCGTTCCGCGCGCGGTTCTGGTACGAACAGGGCGGCTATCAATACGATGTCGTAGATGGCGAGGGCGGCGATGATGCATCGCTGAGGCCCAATCAAATCTATGCTGTGGCCTTTCCCGGAGAGTTGCTGGACGCGAAGCAGGCTGAACGGGTGGTGCAGGTGGTGGAGGAGCGGTTGCTGACGCCGGTCGGCCTCAGGACGCTCGCCCCCGGCGATCCGCAGTATCGTCCCCGCTACGAAGGCGGCGTGCAAAGCCGGGATGGGGCCTATCATCAGGGAACGGTCTGGCCGTTCTTGCTGGGGCCGTTCGTGACTGCGTGGCTGAGGGTGCATGGCGGGACTGCGAATGCGAAGCGTACGGCACGTGGGTTTCTCGCCGGCATCGAGCAGCACCTAGGCGAGGCCTGCCTCGGGCAGGTTTCGGAAATCTTCGATGCCGATGCGCCGCATCTCCCGCGCGGGTGTTTCGCGCAGGCCTGGTCGGTCGCGGAGCCCCTGCGGGCGCTGATCGAGGATATCGGTTGATATGCCGCCGGGAGCACTGTCAGATCCAGAGAACTGGCCAGACCTCTACGGAGACTATCTCTATCGGTTTGCTTTGCTGCGGACCCGTGAGGCGAGCATTGCCGAGGAGATGGTCCAGGAGACCTTCCTGGCCGCGCTACAGGCCAGGGGCAGATTCGCCGGCCAATCCACGGAGCGGAGCTGGCTGGTCGGGATCATGAAACATAAGATTGTGGACCATTTCCGTAAGGTTGTTCGGGAGATCCCGACAGATGATATGGATCGTCTGTTCACAGGAGAGGCCTCCGACGGCACGTTCGATCAGAATGGCCACTGGAAGCTGGATCAGACGGCGCCGCTGGACTGGCCGGACCATCCGGGTGCGGCCGTCGAAAAGAAGCAGTTTTGGGATCTGATGAAGCGGTGCCTGGGAGAGTTGCCGCCGCGCATGGCACAGGTCTTCACGTTGCGCGAGGTGGATGAGGTGTCCACGGAAGAGATTTGTTCCATGCTGAAGATCACGCCGAATAATCTGTGGGTCTTGCTGCACCGTTCGCGCAAATACGAGGCGTCGTTACGGGGTTCCGGGCCCTTCCCGACGTGATGCAGCGCGAAGGGCTCGATCCCTTGCCGCTCGTGTGGCCGTCTTCACTGGGGGAGGATACCGGCATCGGCGTCGAACCCCTCATACCGGCCGCCCCCGATCTTCGCTAC
>JANOEZ010000254.1:0-1325 GCA_031413335.1 Nitrospirota bacterium | reverse complement strand
AATCCACTTCCTTGACGTTCGGAAAATCGTCGTCGATGATGCGGACGTCGATGTCGACCATCTTCTGAATCTTGTTCAAGACATCCAGCCCCCGCCGTCCCCTCGCGCGCTTCAGGGAGTCCGAGGAGTCGGCAATGTGCTGCAATTCCTGCAGGATAAACTGCGGCACCAGAAACGTGCCTTCCAGGAATCCGGTCTCGCACAGATCCGCCACGCGGCCGTCGATGATCACGCTGGTGTCGAGGATTTTCTTGCTGTCCGACACCGGTACCTCGCTCGGCCTGGCCGGAGCGCCGAGTTGCTCCCGGCCGAACCGGGCCCCGAGGGTCATCCCGAGATACGGCAGGCCGAGCAGGAACACCAGCCCGCCGAGGTGGAACAGAAAGGCCTCGACATCAAAAACCGCGCTGCCGACCCACTCAATAAGTCCGGTAAGAAGAAGACCGACGGCCAGCCCGGTTGTCGCGCCGATAATCGCGCCGAAGGACGCCTTGTGCAGCGCGTACTCCACCACCAGCACGAGCCCGCCCAGGGCTGCGCCGATGGCGAATCCCATCAACAGGAATTCCCATTGGCTGCCCTCTTCGCTCCGTACAAACAGCGCCATGCCGGCGAGGCCGCTGATGAACGCAAACCCCATGCGTCGTGCCATCGTGCCACCCCCTCAGTTGAATGATCGTATGAATGATGCCTCCAAACATATTATGGTTTCAGCGGGACGAAAAACGGGCGTCCCTGCCGCTTGATCAGCAGGAGCACGGCCTGCCCCTTGCCGAGCTTCGACACCGCCCGTTCGTAGGCTTTGATCGTCGTGGTCGGCTGCCGGTTGATCTCCAGCAACAGATCGCCTTCCTTCAGTCCAGACTCTTCGAGCGGGCTGCCCTGCCGAACCTTCGCGATGACGACACCGCGTTCGTTGGCCCCCAGCCCAAATCGAGCCGCCAGTTCAGCCGTCAATTCCCGCACGTCGAGATCGGACAGGGGACCGGACGACGGCGTGGCCGCTCCCGCGTCTTCGCCTCCGGCCTGCGCGATGTTTTTGGGCTGCTCCACAATGGCCGCTTCGGCCGTGCGAGATTTCTTCTCCCGCATGAATTTCACGACGACCTTTTTCCCGACCACCGTCTGCGCCACCGCATTCCGAAGCTGCGTGGCATTTTCAACCGGCCTGCCGTCATATTCGACGATCACATCGCCGCGTTCCAGGCCGGCCTTCTTCGCCGGACTGTCCTCAAGAATTTCGTTGATCAACACGCCTTTCGGCTCCGACAGGCCGAACTGGGGAGCCAGTTCTGGAGAGAGGTCCTGGATCGAAACGCCCAGCC
>JANOEZ010000253.1:0-2317 GCA_031413335.1 Nitrospirota bacterium | reverse complement strand
AGGACGACCGGTTTCGAGGGAACTCCTTCCGGGACGGCAAGAACTGGCTGGCCGGAGTCACGCAATATGCCCTCTTCGCGGACAACACCGGAAATTTTAGGATGGGGTATGCCTTCGATACGGACCGTACCGGAGGCGGGTCGCCTTCCATGGCCGTTCTCGGCGACCAGACCAACGCCGATTGGGCGTACAGCGGGCATCGCTTCTCTGCCGGGATCGGTTTGCCGGCCATCATGACCTTCTTCAACAAGGTCGATTTCGATTTCAACTATTACCGGCAGATCTATGCCAATCCCAACTCCTTTGCGGAAGGTCTGGCCGGTGACGTCACGACGTTTAAGCGGCGTGACCATATCTATACGTTTACCGGGACCCTCGGGCGGGACTTTACGGAGTGGTTGTCTGCGTCACTCCAGTATGCGTACACGCGGGATCAGTCCAACATCTCGTCCTTTGACTATAACCGCAGCGTCTATTCGTTGATGATCACAGGGCGGTTCTAACATGGCCAGACTGTGCGTGCGATTCCGAGCGCTTGTGGTGGTGGCGGGGTTCTGCCTGGGCATTGTTGCTGCGGTCTGGGCGCAGCAGGAGCCGGAGGCCATCGGCGTCATCACCACGATTCAGGGCACGGTCTCGGTGAAGCATCAGGGCTCAGCAACTTCCGTGCGACTGGCTGTCCGGCAACCCCTGCGTGTCCATGATGCGATCGAGACGGGCGTCCACTCGAAGGTCAAAGCCCTGCTCCACGACGACACGATGCTGGCACTGGGGCCGCAGACGCGCACGAACATCGATGAGTACCTCCATGCTCCCGACCAGCAAGTCCGCCGGATGGCGGTGCATCTGGCACAGGGGACGATACGGACGCTGGTCGGGCGTGCCTTTTCAGGATTGGGCTCGATCTTCATCGTCCGGGCAGGGACCGCCAGCGTGATCGCCAATGCGGCCTACTGTGTCGTGTGGCATCAGGAACAGGAAACGGGTGTCGTCAATATCGGGTCGGGTGGGGCGGTGAGTTTTGTGGCCGGAGGCCGCGTGGTGATACTGGAGCCGGGCTTTTATGCGATTGCGCCGGCCGGCAAGCCGCCTGGCACGTCGCAGCCGGTGAACGCCAAGGCGCCGCCGGTCGTACGACAGGCTATTGACGACACCGAAGTCGGTGACGATCTGGGCGCAACCGTCAATGAATTGGTTGAGCAGGAGATCGAAGAGGAGCTGCGTGCCTGCCCGCCAGGCAGCCCTCCCGGAGGAATCTGCCCGCGCAAAGCGCCTCCCGCCGCGCTGTCTCCGGCCACGCCGCCCGCCGTGACATCCGGAGCGAAGCGCCGGTAGACTGGTGCAGGAGAAGCGGATCCGCCATGCATAAGATCAAAAAGCGCGCGCCGGCTGCCGCGAAAAGTCCGGCGCTCTACAACATCATCGAAGATTACAGCGAATTCGACCCTCCGGGGAATGTCTGGGCCTGCGCGATGACGGAGGCAGAGGACCTCGACGCGCATGCTCGCGTCCTTGGGGAAAGTCATGCGATTCCGCAGGAAGACATGCAACCGCTCCTAAAGCACGGAGGGGTCTACGTGTATCCTCACACAGGACTGCTGGTCACGCGTGGGGCGTTCGTCTGCCGACTCGATCCGTCCGGCGCGATGCCGAAGCTCACTTGGGAATTGGATGTCGAGCAGTATGCCGAGACTGAGCAGATGACCCGCGCGTATGGGGTGACGCGGGAGGAGGCTGCCTGGCGCGTGTTCCATCGCACGCTGGCCCCGGAGCTGCAGGGCAAGCTTGGGCGAAGGAATCTTGGGCTGGATTACGCCACGCTGGATCGTGCCATCGCCAGAGGAGGGGATATCAAGTACATTGATTTCAGGAAGGACTGGTCCCTGCACTTCAAGCGCCTGTGCATCATGCCGGATGGAACGTTGGTGGAAACCAGCGGCATCGACGAGTTTGCCCGGCTCCACGCGATTACGGTTGCGCAGGCTCGTGAACTGATCGAACGGGGCGGGATTTTGGAAGTGAACGGGGAGGTGCTGGCATGTCAGATTGTCAACGGACAGCCGTCAGTCGCCCGCTTCAATCAGGCACAGTATGCCACGGCGAAGGAATTGGCCGCCAGGGAAGGCCACCACATCATGGACGCGCTCAGTGAAGTGGGCTTGAGCGATCCGGCGCTCATGCGTGCGCTGAAACGCCTGGAGAGGCCGTATTCGTGATGGCCGGGGGTGCGCCTTTCAGCGCGTGTTATGTCGAAGAGTCCGACTGGGCCATCGTCAATTGGGCGACAATTTCAGGGGGGACGGGATAGGCGTCAGGT
>JANOEZ010000252.1:0-10006 GCA_031413335.1 Nitrospirota bacterium | reverse complement strand
TCCTCGCCGTCGCCGTCCACAACCACTATAAGCGCATCTCTGCCAATGAGGTGGACGATGTCGAGTTGCAAAAGGGCAACATCCTGATCGTCGGACCGACCGGCACGGGCAAAACCCTGCTGGCGCAGACGCTGGCCAAATATCTGGACGTGCCTTTTACCCTTGCGGATGCCACCACGCTGACGGAAGCGGGCTACGTCGGCGAGGACGTCGAAAACATCATTCTCAAATTGCTCCAGGCGGCGGACTACGACGTCGAGCGTACCGAGCGCGGCATCGTCTACATCGACGAGATCGACAAGATCAGCCGCAAGAGCGACAGCCCGTCGATCACGCGAGACGTATCCGGCGAGGGGGTTCAGCAGGCGCTGCTCAAGCTTATCGAAGGCACGGTGGCCAACGTGCCTCCGCAAGGCGGCCGCAAACATCCCCATCAGGAATTCATTCAGGTGAACACGAGCAACATTCTGTTCATCTGCGGCGGGGCCTTTGTGGGATTGGACGCCCTCATCGAACAGCGGCTCAACAAAAAGCAAATGGGTTTTGGCGCGGACATCAAGACCAAGGACGACACGCGGCTCAGCGAGGTTCTGGCGCACGTGCAGCCGGAAGACTTGCTGAAGTACGGGCTGATCCCGGAATTCGTCGGGCGATTGCCGGTGGTGGCGACGCTGGAGGAATTGGACGAGCCGGCGCTGATCCGTGTGCTGACCGAGCCCCGCAATGCGCTGATCAAGCAGTACGAAAAGCTGATGTCGTTCGAAAAGGTGAAGCTGAAATTCACCGACGGCGCGATCGCCGCCGTGGCACGCAAGGCGTGCTTGCAGAAAACAGGCGCGCGGGGCCTGCGGGCGATTCTCGAAGAGGTCATGCTCGATCTGATGTACGAGATTCCGTCACAAAAACAGATCAAGGAAGTGTTGCTCAACGAGGATGTGATCGTCGGCAAGAGCCAGCCGATCCGGATTTACGAACAAGACACGAAATCCGCGTAGCCCTGCGTCTGGGCAAGTGTTCTCGACGGGGTGTTCCTCCCAGGGGGAACACCCCGTTGCTTTTCAGTTAGTTAGATGCCCCCCCGCATAAGCTATACTTACCCGTCGACACCGTATTGCAAAGGAGTATTGCGCATATGAAACTGCCCATCGTGGCCACCAAGGCTCATCAAGGCAAGTCGCTCGAACTCGATACGAAGCGGGAGACGATCGCGCTGCTCGGATCAGGCGGGCAGACGTTAGGGACAGTCGGTTGGGGGGCGATCGTCGACTACATCAGTTTTTCACAACAGCAGGCGCACCCCAACGAAGCGAGGACGCAGCCGCGCGTGTCGCTCACGGCAAAGGTTCGGTATCTAGCGTCTGATGGGTCGCCGGTCGAGAGCCGCGCGACGGGTGTCGGCGGCGGCGGGCTCTTCATCGAGAGTACCGCGCCGCTGGCGATTGGAACCGAATTGACCGTGTCATTTTCGCTACCGGATCGGTCGGCCGAGTGGCTGGAGGCCAAGGGGAAGGTCGCGTGGGTGTGCCCGAAAGCCGATCAGTACACGTTTTTCCCTGGGATGGGCGTCCGCTTCACGACGGTCACTCCGGACACGCAGTCGCGCATGCTCGATTTCGTGAATTCGCTCAAGAAGTCCGATCCGACTTAGCCGGGACAATCTGCTCGAGCGCCCACGCCGCCCAGCGGCGGACCACGGTGTCCGGATCGCGGGCTGACGCCGACTGCAGCGCCGAGATGACCGTCCGGTCACCGAATTTCCCCAGCCGATAGGCCGCTTCTCCCCGTACGCCGGCATCCGTGTCTTTCAGCAGCCGGTCGCGAATCGCCGGCAACGAGCGGGGATCCACCATCTCGCCGAGGGCCGCAAGCGCGCCCTGTCGAACCTGTGCATCGGGATCGGTGAGTGCCTTGAGCAGCGCGTGGTGCGCGGACCCGGCTTCGAGCCAGGTCAGGGCCTGGACCACCGCGCGACGAGTCGCAACGTCCGAGTGCGTCAACCCTTCCGTCAACAACTCGACAATTGTCTGCGTGCTGCCCACGGCGCCGAGCGCCTGCGCGGCGGCCAGCTTGACGGCTGGGGACGGATCGTCCAGTCGTTTGGCCAGTTCCAGTCCGGCCAGGTCCAATATGTCTTCTCCAAACCGGCCTAGAGCCCAGGCACTCATCGCGCGCACGGCTGGATCAGTGTCTTCCAGGCTGCGGAGCAGTGCCGGCACCGTATTCGGCACGGCGATCTTTCCCAGTGCCTGTGCCGCAGTCGTTCGCATCTGTGGATCCTGATCCTGAAGGAGCGCGATCAGGCGGGATGCTGTCGCATGCGGATCAGTGGAGGCCGTATTTCCGTAGCAGCCATTGACGCCGGCGAGCAGGACAATCATCAGCAGGATTGCTACGCTGAGAGTTTGAGCGATCATTGACGAATGACGAGTGATGGATGACGGGTTACGTCTTCTGGGGTGGCTCTTCCTGAACGGACGGCATCTGCTTGGCATCTTCGACGGTCTGCTCGATCTCTTTCTGCGCGGAGTCGATTTCGGCCTGGATCGTCCGCATCTGAGGGTCCACGGTCGAGCGCACGTCGTTCACGGCATTGCGAAACGTGCGGAGCGCATCGCCAAGCCCTTCGCCGAAGTTTTGCATATCGGCTGTGGCCGGAGCCTTGGCTTGCTGCGCGGTCTTGGCCTTGAGGGCGGCCTGCTGGGCCTGCACTCTGGCGACGGCATCCTTGTTCACGATCGCCGAGGGCCGCTTGGCCTGCGGTTTGGTCTGAGCCGTCGGCGGGAGAGGCGGATACTGGGCGCGCATCGTGGGCGCTGGACTTGCCGCGCGATCTTCCATCGTCGGCGGCTGATAGGAGGGGTAGCCTTGCGTCGGTGCCGGTTGTCCCGTCGGTCCCGCAGGTTTGGCCGGAGTCTGTTTGGCCGAAGTCGGTTTGGGTTGATAGGCCTGAGGAGCGGCCGAAGCGATCATCGCAGCCGTGGTGCCGGGCGTCGCTTCGGGGCCGGGCTGGTAGGCAGCCAACACCGTACGCCCCCCTGGCGCAGCAACAGCCGGTCCGGGCGTTGCTGCCGCGGGCGCTGAAGCCTGGGACGAAACCGCCTGCGGCACAACCTGGGCTTCTTCGATGGGCAGCGGAGCACCGGCAGCGGGCGCATTGGGATCGACCGGCGGCGGTTCTTCATGCACCGCCCTCTTGAATCCCTTCAACGCCTTGCCGACGCCTTCGCCCAACGCGGGCAGGCGGCTGGAGCCGAAGAGGATCAGCACGATCACCAGAATGATGATCAACTCTGAGACTCCCATGGTGCCAAACATGGGATGATGCTATCGGTGGCAGGCGAGGGAAGTCAAGAAAAAGGCCAGTGCGGCCTAGTGCAGGATCGGCACGATGGCCGTTTGCACCGGCTGGCCAAAGACAAACGCTTCGCGGTCGGAGACATACACGTCGAGCTCGCTCCGGATGCCGAACTCGCCGGGCAGATAGATGCCGGGCTCGATGGAGAAACAGGTCCTCGGCATGAGGCGGCGACCGTCTTTGGTTTCGAGGCTGTCGATATTCGCGCCGTTGCCATGGACTTCTTCGCCGATCGAATGGCCGGTGCGATGGACGAACCGGTCGGCGTAACCGGCGTTGCGAATGACGTTCCGGCAGACCTCGTCCACTTCCCAGCCGCAGGGAAAATGACCGGAGGAAACTTGTGCGCGGACGAAACTCAGAGCCGCGTCCCGCGCATCGCGGACGATGGTAAAAACCTCTTGTTGGCGCGACGGAATCTCCGTGCCGACGAAGCCGGTCCAGGTGATATCGGCGTAGACACTGCCAGTCGTTGGTTGCTTTGCCCAGAGGTCAATCAGGACCAGATCACCTTTCTTGATCCGCGCAGACCCCTTCGGAGCCGGACCGTAGTGCGGGTCGGCGCTATGGGCGTTCACGGCGGCAATCGGAGGCGACGAGGTGACGAGTTCATGTGCCCTGAACCGTTTCATAATGAACTGCTGCAGGTCGTATTCGGTGACGGTCTTCCTGGTCGCAACGGACCTCCGCACATATGCAAAGGCTTCATCCACGATGCGCCGGAGTTTTTTTGCCGCGTGCTTGTGCGAGGCCAATTGGCGATTGTCCCAGACGGCCTCGAAGCGTTGGACCAGATCGGCCGAGGTGACGATCTCGATACCGAAGCCACGGATCAGCTCGATCGTGCCGGCATCCACACGCGAGATATAGGGCACGGCGTTCATCGGCGAATATTGCATGGCGACGTGCGTCACGTCCCGGAGAATCTGTCGGAGATGCGCCTGCTGTTCCTCCCAGCCCGCATAGAGCAGGGTCTCGCCGGGCAATCCATCCAGCACGCGCGGCTCAATCGTATGCATCAGCTTGACGGCCGTGCCTTGCGCGGGAATCCAATAGTACCAGCGGCGCGTGACGTGACGCGTGGGATCGAGCTTCAGCACGCGGTAGGCGAGCGGGTCGCTGTGGCGAAAATCATAAAACAGCCAGCCGCCGAGGCCGGTCGTGTCCCTGACGGCTCGCTGGATCTCGGCAACGCGCTCGGCATGACTCATGGCCGCATCTTAAGCATGCCGGAAGGAGGCGTCAATCAAGCAGGCGCGGACAAATACGTCGCTGCGTGCTACAATTCACCTACCGGTATGGCGCCATCTCCTCAGTCCGCCCCTGAAGTCCCCCGATACCGCATCACTCTCTTTTACGGTCCTGAACAAGTTGATAATCGCCCCGACCTCCTCGGCTGCACGTTCAACGTCAAAAAGCGAAGCTGGAAGGGCGGGGTGCAGATCGCCGTTGAGGTGGAGGAGCGCCAGGTCGCCCGTGCCCGTGACATGATCGGGTTCGAGGCATGGTTGACGCGGCTTCTCTCGACGCTGCTCGACGCCGAACGGTCGGATTATGAGAGCCGCGCGCGCGATCTCTTTACGCAGCGCCTCTGCGCGCTCAAGCTGGACTTGGCGATCGAAGCGGGCCTGCAGCAGGCAAACAGCCGCGTGTCTTCCGAGACGTTCATGAAAGAACTGGATGCGGCGGTGCCGAAGCACAAAGACCGACTGATCTCGAACATCCTTGCAGAGCTGGACCTAGCCGGGTACGGAGGCTAGGCATCAGTCCGTGAATTTGCTATAACCACAGCACGGCGAGCATGTGAGTTGGTTCATGCTGCCAACCAAGGAGGAACTCCAGTGCGAAATCTGTTCACCAAAACCGTGGCGGTCCTGGCGATCATGGCCTTTTGCAGCCTGACCATCGTCCCAATGGGATGGGCGCAGGAAAAATCGAATGAGGACATGGAGAACACGGGAACCCAATATGGCCTTGGCGTGGCCAGCTTCTTCTCCTCGCTCCCTTACGGAGCGATCAAATTCGCCTATGCCACGTTCGGAGGCATCATCGGCGGGTTCACCTATGTGCTAACGGCGGGCAATGAAAAGGCCGCCCGTTCGGTCTGGGATACCAGCATGCGCGGGACCTATGTGATCTCACCGAGGCACTTGAAAGGCGAAGAGCCCGTTCGCTTTTTCGGTGTCCCGCCAATTCGGGATGAGGCGCCGGCCTCGACCAGCATGCCGGAACCATCGCCTGTCCCAGCGCCCACGGCTCCTGCTCCCGCTCCAACTCCGTGATGAAACCTCTCATCGGCGTCACGCCTGATTTTAATGCAGGCGACCGCAAGGAATGGGGTGGCCGCGAGGCCACCTTCTTCCTGCGAGCCCGGTATATCCGCGCCATTGAAGATCTCGGCGGGGTGCCGGTGATCCTGCCGCTGGCTGAAAATCGAGCCGACCGGCGGCGCCTGCTTGAGGGGTTGGATGGTCTCTTGCTCACCGGCAGCGGGCCTGATCTGGCCCCGTCCCTCTATGGCGAGCGCCAGCGGTACACGTTTCGTGTCATGAGCCGCCGGCGGGCGGATTTCGAACTGGATGTGGTGCGAATGGCTGCGGCATCCACACTGCCGGTGCTGGGCATCTGCGGCGGGATGCAGGCGATCAACGTCGCGTTCGGCGGCAGCTTGATTCAGAACATCGAATCGCAAATGGACTCGCCGCTGCCGCACCGGCAAAAGGCGCCGGCCACGGAACTCTCGCATACGGTGGACATCGCGCCTAAAAGCCTCTTGCGACGCATTCTGGGGCAGGCGAACATCCGCGTGAACAGTTCCCATCACCAGTCGGTCAAGCGGGTGGCGCCGTCGCTCGTGGCGAGCGCGGTGGCCTCAGACGGTGTCATCGAAGCGATCGAATCGCCCAAACACCGGTTCCTGCTCGGCGTGCAGTGGCATCCCGAATTTCTGTATGACCGCTACGCCTTCCACCGGAAACTCTTTCAGGCGTTGGTGAAAGCCGCGCGCGCCTGATGGCTCTCTCTCGTCTGTTTCGCACCAAGTCCATCGAACAGATCCTTGCGGACAGCAATCATCCTGACCATTGCCTGAAGAAAACGCTCACGGCCTGGGATCTCACGATGCTGGGCATCGGGGCGATCATTGGTACCGGCATTTTCGTCTTGATCGGCACGGCGATCCTGGGGGATGCCAACCGGCCGGGCGCGGGGCCCGGCATTATTCTGTCGTTCGTGCTGTCCGGGATCACCTGCGCGCTGGCGGCGCTCTGCTACGCCGAATTTTCCACGATGATTCCAGCCGCCGGAAGCGCCTATACCTATTCGTACGCGACGCTCGGAGAATTTCTCGCCTGGCTCACGGGTTGGAATTTGATTCTGGAGTACGGCGTCGCCTGCGTCGTGGTCGCGATCGGTTGGTCCGGATACTTTAACAACATCATGAAGACCATCGGCATCGAGTTGCCGCTCTGGGCCACGCAGGGACCTCATGCGGGCGGGGTGGCCAATTTCCCGGCCGCGATCATCGTGCTGCTGGTCACGATCATTCTGGTGATCGGTGTCAAAGAAAGCGCGCAGGCGACGGGTCTGATCGTGGCGGTGAAGCTGGCCGCCATCCTGCTCTTCCTGGCGGTGGGTTCTTCATCCATCGAACCAGCCAACTGGACACCGTTCATGCCCTACGGGTTCGAGGGGGTCGGAGCGGCCGCCGCCATCGTGTTCTTTGCCTATATCGGATTCGACGCTGTCTCAACGACGGCCGAAGAAGCGCGCAATCCGCAACGGGATCTTCCGATCGGCATCATCGTCTCGCTCGCCGTCTGCACGGTGCTCTACGTGGCGGTGGCTGCCGTCCTCACCGGCATGGTGCCCTACACCAAAATCGACATCCATGCGCCGGTCGCGGAGGCCATGCGCATGGCCGGTTTCAAATGGGGCGCGGCGATCGTGGCTGCCGGTGCCTTGGCCGGGATCACGAGCGTGCTGGTCGTCATGATGATCGGGCAGATTCGTGTCTTCTTTGCCATGTCCCGCGACGGCCTCGTGGGACCGTGGCTGGCCAAGGTGCATCCGCGCTTCGGCACGCCGCACCGGGCGACGATCATGACTGGCATCGCCATCGCGATCATGGCGGCCCTGGTGCCCATCGGCGAAGCGGCGGACATGACCAATATCGGGACGCTCTTCGCCTTTACCCTCGTTTGCGGTGGCGTCATCGTGCTCCGGAGGCTTCGCCCTGAATTGCCTCGTCCATTTCGCGTGCCCCTCATGCCGGTCATCCCCATCCTGGCGATGGCGGCCTGCCTCGGTCTGATGGCCTTCCTGCCGTTCGTTACATGGATCAGGTTCGTGGTCTGGACTGCGGTGGGGATTGCTGTCTACTTCGGTTACGGTATCAAGCACAGCCGACTTCAACAGCAACAATGAGCGATGGTGAAGGCGGTCACTCCGCCCGTTCATCCTTCAGCGTTAAGTACTAGCTAGCGTTTTCGCCGGACGTTGAGGGCTCTGATGGAGGGGCCGGTGTTGCTGGCGGGGCTGCCGCAGGTGGAGCTGCCGGTTTGGGTGGCGCAGGCCGCTCTGGCTTGATCCCGCCCTCCCAGGAGGGGCCAGAAAACATTTCGGACGCCAAGCCCTTCGTCTTCCATTTCTCTTCGAAATCCGCCGCTGCCTTATTGGGCGTCTCGCCCGTTCCGACAACGTCGTTCCACGGGTAGGCCTTCGGCCCGATCTGGCAACTGTTCTCCAATCGCTTGAGATAGAGCGCGACCGGATTGCCGCGATAAGGCCCGAGATAAATATGGAGGCTGCCGACGTATTCCAAGAGTTGTGCCATCCCACACCAGTTCACACCAGAGAGCGGCATGATGCCATATCAAGAAAGGCGAGACAAGAGGCAGCAGCCTAACCTTGACACCATCCAGAAGGCTCCGTAGGGTAGCCCGCCAGCATGACTTCCACCACGGCACAGTCTCCATCCTCCTGGCGCGAGGGCGTCACGTCCTATCAATGGCTGGTGTTATTCGTCGCCTGGCTGGGCTGGGTCTTCGATTCCATGGATGCGACGATCTATGCGATCGTGCTGCATCCGGCCCTCGACGAATTGCTGCGCACCTCAGCCGGCGGCGCGACATCTGAAACCATCGGCTGGTATGGCGGGCTGATCTTTTCCATCTTCCTCATCGGCTGGGCGATTGGCGGCGTGACATTCGGCATTGTTGCCGATCGTTTCGGCCGGACCAAGACCCTGATCGCGACCATTCTCATCTACGCTGTCTTCACCGGCCTGGCCGCCCTGTCGCAGGAATGGTGGCACCTGGCCATCTACCGTTTTCTGACCGCGCTGGGAATCGGCGGGGAATGGGCGGCCGGCGCAGCGCTGGTTGCGGAAGTCTGGCCGGAAGAGAAACGGGCCAAGGCGGCGGGCCTGCTGCAATCGGCCTGGGCGGCGGGGTTCTTTCTGGCCGCGGCGCTGAATCTCCTCCTGAGCGGCTACGGCTGGCGTGCCCTGTTCGTCGTGGGCATCGTGCCCGCAGTGGCCGCGCTGCTTGTCCGTTGGTGGGTCAAGGAACCGGAGCGATGGGTACAGGCGAACCGGCAAGAGCAGAAGGACGGGGTCGCGCCGTATGCAAAACTGGCTGAACTGTTCCGGGCCCCTTTGCTCCGCCCGACGCTCGCCGGCTCGACGCTGGCCTTCGTCGCGGTGTTCGGTCTCTGGGGTTCGACCAACTGGACGCCGACGTTGATCAGCACGCTGCCGGATCTGCAGGGGCTCAGCCGGCAGGAATTGTCGGCGCGTGTCAGTTACGCCATCATGGCGCTCAACGCGGGAGCCCTGTTCGGCTACCTGAGCTTTGGCCCGCTGGCCGATCGCTTCGGGCGGCGGCCTGTCTTCGCGCTCATGTGTGTCGGCAGTCTCATCATGCTGCCGATTACGTTTTTAACGCCGCGCGCGTTTCTGCACGTACTGCTGCTGCTGCCGCTGCTGGGATTTTTCAACAACGGCATCTTCAGCGGATTTCCGATCTATCTGCCTGAATTGTATCCGACGCGCCTGCGCGCGACCGGTGCGGGATTCTGCTTCAATGCGGGGCGGGTGTTTGCTTCGGTGGGGCCGTTCCTGACCGGATGGCTGACCACGGCGATGGGGAGCGTCGGTTACGCTGTCAGCACCGTCGGGCTGATCTATTTGGTAGGGCTGCTCGTCCTGCCCTTTGCGCCGGAGACGCGCGGCAAACCTCTTCCGGAATAATTCCGATATTATGGGGCCGCCGGCGTCTGGCTTCGTTTCTGACAACTCACGATAAACACGGCGATGATCAGCACCAGAATGACCACCACGTTCAATCCCACATCCCAGATATACCGGCTGAACTCGATGTCCGTGATCGCGGGAAGGTGCGAGAGCTCGGCGCTGGCCGTGAGGATGCGCCTGGTGCAGGCGATGATGCCGACCGCCAGGTAGGGCTCGATGGTCAGGATTTCGGTTTGCAGAAACCGGACGACCGTGCGGAACAACTCCAGAACGATGATGACCAGCAACAAATCGTTGAGGAGTTGCAAGCCGGCCGGCAGCAGCGCGCCCTTGGCCACGGCCGTTGTGACAAACTTGAACCAGCTGTGCGCGAAGACCAGCATGCCGAGGATCAGCAG
>JANOEZ010000251.1:0-1595 GCA_031413335.1 Nitrospirota bacterium | reverse complement strand
GACCGGCCTCCGGCAGCTCACCAACGACAAGTACGCCGACCTCAACCCGGTCTGGAGCCCCGAAGGTCGCACCCTGGCCTTCATGTCGGCGGGGTCGAGCGCGATCTGACTCCGTCGCTGATTGCCAAGTTGCGGGCGTTTCTCGATTATTTTCCTCCCAAGATCGACGAGTATCAGGTGTTTCTCGAGAAAAACCGCATCTGGCTCGCGCGCACCAAGGGGGTCGCGGTGATTTCGGCGGAGGACGCGTTGAGCTTCGGGCTCAGCGGTCCGACGCTGCGCGGCTCCGGCGTGGATTACGATCTCCGGAAATACGAGGCCTATGCGGCCTACCCCAAATGCGACTTCAACGTGCCGGTCGGCAAGAACGGCGACACCTACGACCGGTATTGGATCCGCGTGATGGAGCTGTACGAGAGCGTGAAGATCATCAAGCAATGCCTCGACCAGATGCAGGAGGGACCAATCATGGCCAGCGTGCCGAGCGTCACGCTGCCGCCGAAGGATCGCGTCTTCACGAACCTCGACTCCATGATCCAGCAGTTCAAGCTGTTCTCGCAGGGGTTCGACGCGCCTCCGGGGGAAATCTACTGCGGCACCGAGGCGCATAAGGGCGAACTCGGGTTTTACATCGTGAGCACGGGCGGCGGGAAGCCCTACCGGATGAAGATCCGCTCGCCCTCCTTTATTCACATGGGCGCGTTCGATCACATGTCGCGCGGGTACATGATCGCGGACGCAGTCACGATCTTCGGCACCTACGACATCGTGATGGGGGAATGTGATAGGTAAGATGAAGCTGGCGGGCAGGACGTTTCCTGCTCGCGCAACGCGCGGCCTGAGAAGGCCCTCGCTCGGGAAAAGGCGCGTCTTGGCGCGCCTGGGGTGGGCGGGTGAGAAGGTAGCGCGCAATAGGAACGCCCCGCCCTCGCTTCGTGAGAGAGAGCGGCGGAAAAGGTAGAAGAGGAAGATCATGGGTTTAAAGCCGGCTACCAATCCTGACGTCGAAGCGGCGTCGATCGATCTGACGATCGACGGCCAGACCGTCACGGCCAAGGACGGCGTGTCGCTCTACGACGTGATCTCGAGCACGGGCAAGATCATCCCGGCCATGTGCTACCACTATACGTTCGATCCCTTCGGCTCCTGCGGCATGTGCCTGGTCATGCAGGAAGGGAAGAAGTCGCCGGTCCGCTCCTGCACGGCCAAGGCGACGGCCGGCATGGTCATCCGCACGGAAGGCGACGATCTGTTCCAGGCCAGAAAGAAGGCGGTCGAGAAGCACCTCTCGGTCCATCCGCTGGATTGCCCGGTCTGCGACGCGGACGGCCATTGCGAACTCCAGGATATGGCGTTCCAGCACCAGGTCACCACGCTGGCCAACGCCAAGCAGAAACTGATTCCGGAGGACACCCGCAGTCTCGTGCTCGACTTCAACATGAATCGCTGCATCGCCTGCGGCGAGTGCATCAACATCTGCAAGGACGTGCTGCAGATCGACGCGCTCCAGTTCATGAAGAAGGGCGGGTTCAATCAGGTTGCCCATGTACTTCGTCCGTTCTTTTATCAGCGACCCCCCGGGGGGAAGGAGCAAA
>JANOEZ010000250.1:0-1247 GCA_031413335.1 Nitrospirota bacterium | reverse complement strand
AGTCAGCGACTCAAGGATTTGAACGTGGCCCTTTTCTACATCAACGGCACCCAGATCGCCCTGGAAGTGGCAGGCACCGAGCTGTCGACGAACATGACGATGATCGGCTCCGTGGCCGGCATCACCAAATGCGTCTCGATGAATGCGCTGGACCTGGCGCTCCAGGAACGGTTCGGGAAGAAGTTCGTGGCCTCCGGCGGCACGGCCTCGCTGGACGAAGCGATCAAGAAGAAATTCGCCAAAAAGGAAATGCTGTTGGCGAAGAACCTCGCCACGGTCCAGCGGGCCTACGAGATCGCTTCCGAATGGGCCGAGAAGAACAAGATCGAGCTGCAGGTCGGGAATCCGGCCGTCGCCGCGTGACACAAGAAGGAATGCTGACGCATGTATAACGTAGCCCAGGTCATCGACGAAAAGTGCGTCGCCAAAAAGGGGTGCCGCCTCTGCATCATGTACTGCCCGGAAGCCAACTGTCTCGATCTGAACGTGACGAAGATGGTGGCGGAGGTCATTATCAACCGATGCAAAGGCTGCGAGCTGTGCGTCATCGTGTGCAACGCCGCCAAGCACAACGCCATCGAGATGCAGGCGGTCGGTGCCACCGGAAAGCTGATGGCCCATAAGGGCGAGTCTGCGGCATTGGGCCAGGCCTACCAGGGCTGAGCCGAGATCGAACAACATCAACCCCATGGCCTAGAGGCCATGGGGTTTTTTTTCGGGCAAGGAATCACGCTATGGAGTCGGAAGACAACGTCCTGGGCAGCCTGCTTGAAGAGATCAAAGACGTGGTGCGCCGGTTTCCGAAGGCCCTGGAGCAGCGGTCCGCTGAAATCGCCGCCTCCGGAAAAGACCCCGACGCGGCGGCCAAGCTCAGGAGCGGCGCCGATGCCATGAAGGACAGCGGGAATATCTACGTCTCCTGGGCCAAGCATTATGTGTCTTTGGCGTCTGGCAACACCGATGCGTCATCCAGCGAAGACGAAACGGAAGACTTCGATGTCTAGGAAACGGTCCGGAACCACTTAATCCAATACTGCTTCACCTGACTTCTTCGGCTGTGCTAAACTTCTCAACAGTATTCGTGTTCCCCGGTAGCTCAGTTGGTAGAGCAGCCGGCTGTTAACCGGCTGGTCGCAGGTTCGAGTCCTGCCCGGGGAGCCAATAATGAAGGGCCCTCTTTCGTATGAAAGATGGCCTTTTTATTTTTCGGCCCCCTCGTTATTCACCGAGGATCTGCAGCACAAGAT
>JANOEZ010000249.1:0-3926 GCA_031413335.1 Nitrospirota bacterium | reverse complement strand
ACCACATCCCGACACTCACCCCTCACAAGCAGTCAGCGCGCTGCCTCGACCGGCTGATGCGAACCCTCTTCATGAAAGCCGAGCGTAAAGCCCGGCTTGCTCCGAAACACCACGAAACGGACCGAACTCCGATAGCCGTAGGGATTGGGAGAGGGCACGATCTGAGGAACGTCAATCTGCAACTTGCCGACCCGCGTCAGCGTCTCGGCCAGGATCTCGCGCTTGAATCGAAGCTGCGCTTCATACTGAATGTGCTGTAACTGGCAGCCGCCGCACACTTCGTACACCGGACAAGGCGCGGCAACCCGATCTGGCGACGGCTTCAGAACTTCATGCACCGTCCCTTCCTGGACGCCCTTCCGCTTTGCCCCGCCCGTGAACGAAATCGTCTCGCCGGGGATCGCCCCACGGACGAGCAGCACCTGCCCCTCCTGCCGGGCAAGCCCGCGCCCTCCCTGGACAAGCTTTTCAATGGTGATAGTGGACATTGGACAACGAATGATGTGATGCGAATGAGAATGTGTTTGAGACGATGAGATGGCCGCCTAGTTCTCGGGACGCAATTCCACATTCAAGAGCTTGATTTTCCGATGCAAATGGCTGCGTTCGATCTGCAGGTCCTCCGCCGTGCGAGAGACATTCCAGTTATGCTCGCGGAGCTTGCGGCTGATGTATTCCCGCTCGAAGGCGTTCCGCGCGTCCTTCAGCGAGTCGAAGTTCTTGGTCGCCAGCGGGCTGGGCGCCGTCGCGGTGCCGCCCGAGGCCGTGGAGTGCGACTGCAGCAGTAACCCGATATGCGACGCATCAATGGTCGCATCCGGCACCATGATCATCAACCGCTCGATCAGGTTGCGTAATTCTCTGATATTTCCAGGCCAGTCGTACTGCTCCAGGGCCACCATCGCTTCTGGTGTAATGTCCTTCGGCTTCACCTTCTGCTCTTCCGCGTGGGTCTTGAGGAAATGCTTCACCAAGATCGGAATGTCCTGCCTCCGCTCGCGAAGCGGCGGCACCTCGATCGGCACCACGTTGAGCCGGTAGAACAGGTCTTCCCGAAAATTTCCCCTTTTGATTTCCGCCTGTAGATCCTTGTTGGATGCGGCGATCACGCGGACATCCACCTTGATGACCTTGGTTCCGCCCACGCGCATGAATTGCTGCTCCTGGAGTACGCGCAACACCTTGGCTTGCGTGCTCAGACTCATGTCGCCGATCTCGTCCAGGAACAGCGTCCCGCCGTCCGCCTGCTCGAACTGGCCGCGCTTCTGCGTCGTCGCGCCGGTGAACGAGCCCTTTTCATGCCCCAGCAGTTCGCTTTCGATCAGCGTTTCAGGGATGGCGGCGCAATTGACGGCCACGAACGACTTTTCGGCGCGCGGGCTGTGCTGGTGAATCGCGCGGGCGACCAGTTCCTTGCCCGTTCCGTTTTCGCCTCCGATCAGCATGCGGGCGTTGGTCGGACCGGCGGTCTTGATCAGCGCGCGGAGCTTCTGCATGGCCGGCGAGGCGCCGACCAGTTCGAACTGCCGATCCACCGTGCTGCGCAGGCTCTTGTTTTCCTCCTGCAGCCGCCGCTGGTCGAGCGCATGCCGGACGCGCAACGTGACGTTCTCCAGGGACAGCGGCTTCTCGATGAAATCGTAGGCGCCGAGCTTGATGGCCTTCACGGCCGTTTCGATGTTGCCGTGTCCGGACATCATGACGACCTGCACATGCGGCGCCTGCTCCCGCACGCGCTTGAGCGTCTCGATGCCGTCCAGTTCGGGCATCCAGATATCGAGCATCATGAGATCCGGCGGATCGGCGCCCAGCATCTTCAGCGCCTCCAGCCCGCTTTTCGCCATGGTAATCTGGTACCCCTCGTCCTGGAGGATCTTGCTCAGGGACGTCAGGATCGCCGGTTCGTCGTCAACGATCAGAATCGATTCCGCCATAGTTCCCCCAAATAATTTCAAGTAACAAGCTGACAGGCTGACAAGTTTTAGGCACCTACTTGCCGCTTGTCAGCTTTTCACTTGTCAGCTCCGTTCACACTGGCAATTCGAACGTGAACACCGCGCCCTTGGGCTCGTTGCGGCCGGCGCGAATCTGGCCTTCATGATCCGTAATGATGCGCTGCACGATGGCTAGGCCCAGGCCCGTCCCGGTGCGCTTTCGCGTGAAATAGGGCAGGAACAGTTTTTCCATATCATCCGCGTTGATCCCCGGCCCGTCGTCCGCCACCGTAACCACCGCGCGCCGCCGCTTGGTATCGTGTTTGGTCGTCACCCACACGTGCCCCCGCTGGTCCATGGCCTGGACCGCGTTGTCGAACAGATTGACGAAGACGCGGTTGAGCTGCTCGCGGTCGAAGCTCAAAAACGGCAGCGCGTCGTCCATCTCCGCAGTGAATTGCACGTCGCGATGCGCGCCACGATAGAGCGTGACGACGTCGCGCACGACGTCATGCAGCGACTGCCGCGCCATCTGCGGTGCCGGCATTCTCGCGTATTTTGAAAATTCATCCACCATCCGCTTAAGACTGTTCACCTCGCTGATGATTACGTTCGTGGATTCCTCGAACACTTCGTTGAAATCCGGAGCCTTTTCGTCGAATTTTTTCCGGAGCCGCTGGGCCGACAATTGAATGGGCGTCAGCGGATTCTTGATCTCGTGCGCGATGCGCTGCGCCACCTCTTTCCACGTCGCCACCTTTTGCGCCTTCATCAGTTCGGTCAGGTCCTCGAACACGAGCACGAAGCCCAGGTCCTTGCCCGATTCGTTCCGCATGCGCGAGAGGTTCAGCACGGTGGTCATGGGCTTTCCCTGCACTTCCATCACACCTTCCAGCGAGAGCGTGTCCAGCGCGTCCGCGTGAATGCGATCGTAGGCGCTCTGGAACAGATCGAGCTTCAACTCTTTGAAGGCTTCGTTGACCGAACGGCCCTGCAGCCGATCGCCCCACACACCGAGGATGCGCTCCGCCGACGGATTCACGGTCGTGATCGAGCCCGATCGGTCGATGGACAGCACGCCCGCCGCCACCGTCGCCAGCACCGCTTCGATGTAGGCACGGCGGCGATCGAGCGAGACGTTGGCTTCCTCGATTTTCGATTTATTGCTCCGCAGATCCTCGGCCATCCGGTTGAAGGACGCCACCAGGGTGCCGATCTCGTCCGTCGCCTTGACCTTGATGGAGACATCCAGATTGCCATGCGCGATGGACTCCGTCGCTTCCGCCAGGCGCTGGATCGGCACCGTGATGCCGCGCGCGACGTAGAACCCGAACCAGGTCGCCCCGAACAGGATCATCACCGTGATCACGGCCACGAACAGATAGGCCGCGACCTTGATCGGCTTCTGCATCGCTCTGTCCTGCCGGTATTCCGTGTACTTCTTAGAGATATTTTCCATTTTTGCCAGCAACGATTCCGGCACATAGGCGGCCACGACCACCACGCCGTCAATTTCGCCCTGCTTGACGTTCGACGCAATCGGCACGCCGGCACGGATCAATCGCCCGCTCTGCGCCTCCTGCACCGAGGTCATCTCCTGCCGGCCTTCCAGCACTTGCAGGACCAGTTGCCCGATCGGCAGTTCCAGCACCGACGCTGAGACCTGCGGATCCACAGCTTTCGCCAGCACTTCCAGCTTGGGCGAATAGATCTCGATGCTCGCCAGGTTGTGCTCCGCCCGTTTGCGCGCCATGCCGGCCGCCAGCAGGTCGCGCAGCTCACGCTTCATCAATTCTTCGCGGTAGATTTCCCGGCCGATCGCACGCGCATTGTTCACCGCCAACACGACATGCCCTTCGTGATGAATACGTGCAAGATCCTGCGAGTCTTTGAGCACTTGCTCGACCCGATCGTTGAACCAGACATCCATGGCCGTCGTCACCAGCCCGCTCGCGACGATCGCCAGCAGCACCGTCGGAACGAGCGCAAACC
>JANOEZ010000248.1:0-1035 GCA_031413335.1 Nitrospirota bacterium | reverse complement strand
TGAGAATGACCCGCCCCTTCACGGTCCGCAGAAATTCACGGGTTCCATCGGTCGATCCGTTATCGACGATGATCAGTTCGTAGGGCAGGCTGGTCCACCGTTCGATCGAACTCAGGCAACGTTTCGTGTATTCAAGCTGGTTCCAGACTGCAATGACCAGACTGGTCAGCGCCGGCTTGCTCATGTCAGCGCACCCTGAACACGCGAGCCACGCTCCCGAATGACGTCCTCATAACATGCGGTGAGCTTGGAGACCATCGCGTCGACGGTAAACAGGCGTTCGACCCGCTTGCGCCCGGCTTGTCCCAGCGCGGCCCAACGGCTTTTATCATCCAGCAGAACGCCAATCGCCGACGCCAAGGCTTCCGGATCCTCCGGTGCAACCAGCAACCCGGTTTCCTCATGGACCACGATATCGGGAATCCCTCCGGTCGTTGTCGCGACAACCGGTTTCACCATCGCCATCGCCTCCAACAACGCGATCCCAAATCCTTCCATGATCGCAGGATGGACATACACATCCATTGCCGCCAGGGCCGGATAGACCGGCTCCTGAAAGCCGGCAAAATGCACATGCCCTTCCAAACCGAGAGACTGAACAAGTTCGCGCAACATCTGTTCGTACCCGGGATCACCGGTCCCCACGATGAGATAATGAACCTTGGGCTTGCGTTGTCGAAGCACGGAAAACGCGCGGCACATGACGTCATAGCCCTTTCGGGGAAACAAATTCGCGACGGTTCCCAGCAACGGTGCATTGAGCGGAATTCCATGCCGATGGCGAAACTCTGCGCCGCTGGGAGAGGCCGGCACCAGGGCCAGGTCAATGCCGCTATGAAGCACATGGATCCGCTCCGGCTTCACCCCCCCGGCTTTCAATGACATCTCGACATCGCGCGACACCGCGAACACGACGTCGGCGGAAGGCAGTTCGTACCGGCGGACTTTGTGAGGCTGAATTTCCTGCCGGACATGGCAGAGAATCGGAATGGGCAGGCCCTTCACCGCGCGCAATGTCTGCGGCAGCCACCAGAT
>JANOEZ010000247.1:0-18444 GCA_031413335.1 Nitrospirota bacterium | reverse complement strand
CCTCGATGCGCGGATAGCAGGCAATACACTTCTCGGAGACGCGAGTCGTGCCCCGATACATCGGCTTCTTGAAGGGGCACTGCTCCACGCATTTCTTGTACCCGCGGCAGCGGTTCTGGTCGATCAACACGATGCCGTCTTCCGGCCGCTTGTAGATCGCCTTGCGCGGGCAGGCGGCCAGACAGCCTGGGTAGGTGCAGTGGTTACAGATCCGCTGGAGATAGAAGAAGAAGGTCTCATGCTCCGGCAGGGAGCTGCCCGTCAATTTCCAAGGCTCTTCCTTGCTGAAGCCAGACTTGTCAGTCCCTTCGACGAGGGCCCGCATCGAGGTCGCCGTATCCTCGTAGATGTTGACGAACCGCCATTCCTGGTCGGTGGGGATGTAGCCGATCGCCGCCTGGCCGACCTTGGCCCCGGCGTCAAAAATCGTCATCCCTTCGAACACCCCGTAGGGCGCATGGTGCTTGCGGCCAACCCGCACGTTCCACACCTGCCCACCCGGGTTCACCTGCTCGATCAACTGCGTGATCTTCACGTCGTAAAACTGTGGGTACCCGCCGTAGGGCTTGGTCTCCACGTTGTTCCACCACATGTACTCCTGCCCTTTGGAAAACAGCCATGTGGACTTGTCCGCCATCGAGCAAGTCTGGCAGGCCAGACACCGGTTGATGTTGAAGACGAAGGCGAACTGCCACTTCGGATGCCGCTCCTCATAGGGATACAGCATCTTCCGTCCCAGTTGCCAGTTATAGACTTCAGGCATTGTAAATCCTCCTCGTTAACCGTTACCCGTTATCGTTACCGCAGCATGCATGCAACGATTAACCTTAGACCTTAATCTTAATATGCTCACCCTTCAGCCACTTGATCATGAACTCGTTCTCCTGGCCTGGGGTGAAGCCCGTCCGTACCGGCTCCCACGGCCCACGTGCCCCGATGCCGCCGTCTTCCGCCTTAGTGATACGGATCAAGCACTCCTTCGGAGTCGTATTGACCGCATGGTGGTCAATGGCATAGCCCCACTTGAACTTCCAGGCGATTGCATGTTTGCCCGGGAGTGAGTCGGTCTGATGCATCGGCATCAACCAGCTCCTCGTGAACGATTGCTGGGCTCCATACCGGAAGTTCGACTGATAGCCGGTATCGATTGCAATCGCGCGTCCGTCAGGCCTGGTTTCATGGCCCTTCACTGATTTCGCCGTGGCCACGTACGGGGCATGCTTAGCCATCGTGACGTGATACGGGAAGGCCGGGTTGTACTTGGCCCGGATCATCAACCGCGAGACTTTATAGAACGGATCCGATGGCTTCCAGCCACGGTACGGACGATCTACTGGATTGCCGTCTACATAGATATAGTCGCCGTCGTTGATCCCGCGGTCTTTGGCCGCCTGCGGGTTGATATGCAACTGGTGCTCGCCGACTCCCGGTGTCCGCTTATCCATCCGGTACGGATCGCCGAAGTTCGACTCATAAATCTGCACCCAGTCGTTCACCGACCACTGGCTGTGCACCCGGTGACGGGTCTTGGGCGTCACGCAGTAGAACTGGTAGCCCTTCTCCCACAACGGGTTGCTCTGCCGCTTGATTTCTGTCCATGGCAGCTTGAGGTTACGAATATGCTTGTCATCATGGTGCTGTGCTGTGATCGGAATGCCGTAGTCATCCGGACGGATGTACGGATTCGTCGAGAAGATGGCGTTCGGGAGATACGGCGTACACTCTGGTCCTTCGCGATGCACCACGAAGTTTTCGCCATACTCGATGGCCTCCGGCTCGATCCGGTAGGTCTCGATCCGACCACTACGAGTCCATTGCGGCTTGCTCTCGTTCGTTTCCTCCCAGAGCGGATGGCGCGGATAGGTCCGGCCCATGACCATCCAGCCCTTTTCTGATTTCAGCATTGTATCGGCATTGTAGCCGTAGCACGTTGCGCTGGCATCCAATGCCCGCTGAACGTACACGTCAACACGGTTTTGATAGACAAAGTGGAACACCTGACGGATCCGGACATCCCCCGTCATCTCCGTCAGCTTGACCGCCACGCCACCGAAGGTATCGGCGTCGTTTCGCGTGTCATACAGCGGCCGGATGCCGCCCTTCCATATCTGCAACCAGGGATTCGACACCGTCGCCGTCATCTCCGGATAGGTAAACTCCATCCAGGAGTTGCAGGCAAACGCCACATCTGCATGGTTCACGTCCGACGTCATCTCGATATCTTGCGTGATGATCATCTCGATGTTCGGATCGACGTTCTTGACCATGTCATAGTGGTGCTTGGAGTTGTTCAGAATGTTTACGTTGGTGACCCAGCGAACTTTGCTTGGGCTCGGCATGTGCGTCTTGCCCGTGAACACCTTGCGCCCGTACTTCGGCGTATTCACGATGAGGGCCGTGTCACCATGGTTCCAGTACCCAACCTCTTCACCGTAGTAATACGACTTGGTCTTGATTTCCTTGCCGTGTGCGTTCGGATCGAGTGTCTGGTTGAACGGATCTTCGCCCGTGTGTACGGCCAGACCTGCGCCAGACCAAGGCGTCGCGTTCCACACACCCGCCTTATAGTTACCGGACCAGGTATGGCAGCCGGTACCGAACTTTCCAATGTTTCCCGTGATGGTCATCATCAGCGCCGCGGCGCGTCCCATCTCGGTCATGTGGAAGTAGTGACAGACACCTTCGCCGTTGTGCATGGCGGCCGGCTTGATCGTGCCTGAATCGCGACCATAGCGCACGATCAGGTCCTTGGGAGACCGCGTGATCTGATGCACGGTATCCAGGTCGTAGTCCTGGAAATGCACCAGATACATCTGCCAGATCGGCGCCACGTCCACTTCACGGCCATTAATGAGCTTCACGCGGTAGGTTCCGGTGAGCGCGGCATCGATGCCGCTATTCTGGTAGTGCCATCCCACCTGCTCGCGATGCAGGGGCACAGCCGCCTTCTTGTTGTTATCCCAGACCATCATACCGCCGAGCCGCTCGATCTGCTCCGGCTTCAACGATTGAACCCGGCCTGAATAGCTCTTGGAGAAATCCGGGAATTTGAAGTCGGCAATCACATCCCGAGGGTCGAGATATTGAAGCGTATCCGTACGGACCAACAAGGGCATGTCTGTGTAGCCCTTGATGTAGTCGATGTCCTGCATGTTCTCGTCAACGATGATCTTGCACGCGCCCAAGAAGTTCGCGCCATCCGTCTCCGGCCGAACCGGAATCCAGTAGTCCGCGCGATAGGCGGTCGGGTTATACTCAGGCGTGATCACCACGATGCGACCGCCACGCTCGATCGATTCCAGCTTCCAGTGCGCTTCCGGCATCTTATTTTCGACGAAGTTCTTGCCCCAGCTCGTATTGAGCTTGGAGAAGCGCATATCCGACAAGTCGATATCGCAATTCTGCGTGCCGTTCCACCAGGGATGGCTCGGATCCTGGTCGCCGTGCCAGGTATAGTTCGAGTAGTACTTACCGCCCTGGGCCTTATCCGGATCGACCTTGCGAATCCAAGAGTCCAGAACTGGAAGCACTCCACCATTGAAACGCGTATTCATCATCTTACCGATAATGCCAAGGACAGGCATGCCGGCGCGATGTTTGAAGGTACGGACTCCCGCACCCTTCATCATCTCAATCATTTCCGGCGCATATCCCTGCTCACGAAGCCGGCGGGCACCCGCCTCACCACTATAGCGCGTGGCGATGATGATGCAGGCTTTCGCGACATAGGTGAAGGCCGTATCCCACGATGCGCGCACCATATCGTCCAACATGCGGGCATCGAATTTATACTTCCGCTTCACATCAGGCGTCAGCTCTGGCGAGCCGGCATCCATCCACTCCTTCCAACCCTTCCGCATCAACGGCCCCTTCAACCGATATGGCCCGTATACGCGGCGATGGAAGGTATACCCCTTCAAGCACATGCGCGGGTTGTGCGCAAACGTCCCGCGGTTGCCGTAGAGATCTTCGTAGGTCTGGTGATCGTAGTTCTGCTCCACCCGCATGACCACGCCGTTGCGGACGAACGCCCGAATCCGGCAGGCATGCGTATCATTCGGCGAGCAGCACCACGTGAAGGACGAGTCGTAACGGTACTGGTCATGATAGACCCGCTCCCACGACCGATCCGGATAGTCTCCGAGGGGGTTGCCCACCTCGATCACCGGCTGCAGGGCTGTCAGCGCCAGCGCCTTATCAGCGACAGCGGCTGCGGCAACCGCGCCAGCAGAGACTTTCAAAAATTGACGCCGTGATAAAAACATCGTATCTACCTCCTACGTTGATTACGAACCCTTAAAGCCTCAACCCTTAATTCAAATTCAAGATCAAACACTCAAACTCATAATTGACTTAGAAAATCATATGTACTTAAGCAATACAGACGCCAAATCAATTGGATTCTTAAAAATATCTAAAATTTTCATAACATATTGTTTGTACTGCCGTATTACTGTTTAACGACTGGCAATTATTGATGATATTAAGAGCCATGAACGTGCAAAAAAGGTCTCGATATCGTTTAGACGCTTATGTATTGTTTAAATATATCTTTTAATAACAATGACTTAATTTCATATTTTATATAGTTACGTAAAGGTAACGTTTTATGCGCTTGTAACGGTCTTAGTTTTCTTCTCATCTCCAAGCTATTCATCGCGATCGAAAAATGAGCTGCCAAAGTAGTTGGGTTCACTTCTTGACAGGGCCCTCTGCAGTCAGTACAATCCGCCCCTCGCTAGCATTAACGGGCGCGGGAATAGCTCAGTGGTAGAGCATCGCCTTGCCAAGGCGAGGGTCGCGGGTTCAAATCCCGTTTCCCGCTCCATTTTCAAGTAGTTATCCGATCCGTTCGTTATCTTCATACCATCTTGAATTATGCCCTTATCGCGAAGACTCTACCAACCCTTACGCACGGTTATCGTATAGTGCGGAGATTATCAAGCAATGTCTGCGCGTGCGTGTGATCGTTTGGTGATAGCGGAATCTGTCCGAAACGGGCTCGATAGTACAGCCTCGTAAGCGGTAGGACGAACTGACCCGCCTCCGCCCATTTACAAGTAATGTTGTCCGCAAATTCGAGCGGTGTCATGCCGGGGGCTTTCGTCAGTCCGCGAGACCGCAGAAACTGCAGCATCTGGCTGTAGATTCTCAAGGCTGCCATCTGCTGAGTCGTTGGTCCGCTGGTTCTCCTGGATTCCCACCAGCTGCCGTGCCGAAACCTCCACGCGATTACAAGACCGCCCAGCACACTGAGTACAATCACGCCGCCGGTCAGCAGCCAACCGTAAGACTGCCAAAAATGGGCACCCCTGGCACGAAATTCCGTGCTCCAACGAAGGAGCGCCGCAAAGCGTGCCGCGACTCCCGTACTCACGGCTTCACTCTGTTCGCGAACACCCTGCGCCATTGCCACCTGGTCGCGGAAGCTGTAGCGAATCACGAAGCGATCCCATTTCAGTTTGATCGAATCCAGCACCTTGCCGGCCCGTGCCACGAGCGAGTGGGGGAGAATCGGCGGAATATTCGGGGTCGGATCAAACATCACCCAGCCTGAATCGGGAAAGTAGACTTCCACCCAGGCATGGGCATCGCTCTGGCGCACCGTGTAGTAACTCCCCACGTCATTCCATTCGCCCTGAGCAAAGCCGGTTGCAAGCCGTGAAGGAATGCCCAGCGTCCGCAATAGCACCACCATGGCCGTCGCATAGTGGTCGCAATACCCGGTCTTGCGCACGAAGAGGAACTCCTCCACTGGATTCATGGTCGGAGCCGTCCCCACATCCAGACTGTACTCGTACCCCTGCTTCAGATGCCGCTCTACCGCTACGACCATGTCATAGGAGGATCCAGCCGTCCGGACGATCTGCCGGGCCAGATCTGGCACACGCTGACTGACGGCAGGCAATTGAAGAAACCGCCGACGGATCGGCTCCGGGTAGTCGGTCAGCATCCTCCCGCGGTCATCAGCCACCACACGCGTCGGAATTGAACGGACGCTGTACTGAAAGCGCATGGCCGGCACGTAGGACAAGGACACATTGCCCATCCCGTCGACGTGCGCGGCCGAAAACTGGCCCTTCACCGATTCCACGAACGGCACCCCGAATAGGACCGACGTGTCGAGCGCCTCGATCAAAATATCCTGCCGAACACCCTGGGAGGATTTCGGCGCACCGCCTCCGGCGACGACAAACTCTCCCTCCGACGACCGGGCCAGCGGCTGCCGACTGCGAAGCGTATTCGACCAGGAACGCCCATCATACACATCATACGAGACCCCACGGAAATAGACCTGTTCGGTCAGGGGCCCTTTGCGGTCCGGAAATTCGACGCGCATCACGACGGTATTATCCAGCTTGACCGAGCCCACCATGCCCAAGTCCACTTTTTCGGAGAACCCGGATGTGCGAATCAGATCACTTCGGTTTCTTTCGAAGAAACCGGCGCCGATCCGCGGCGTGACAATGAAAATCAGCAGCGTCAGGCACAAGGCGCCGGCGGCAATTCCATTGGTACTCCAAAAAAACCGGCTCGTGATCGTGCCCGGCTGGCGAGCCTGGACGGCCGAACGCACGGCGACGCCACCTGATCGTGCCTCTTCGGCCTCGCTACGCAAGTGGTAGAGCAGCAGCGTCCAGATCACCGTCAACAGGTAGGCCATAAAGACCGCCGCATACCAGAGTTCCAGCGTCAGCGCGGCCGCACCCAGCAGCGCCATCAGGCTGATGGCATACAGATGGAGAAAATCCTTGCGCTCGCGCAGCGTGAAGAGCTTCTGCACCATCAACACGACGAGAAAATGGAGTCCGGCCGGCAGCAGATCTCCGGATATCCAAAAGAGATCGGCGATCATGAACAGAAATGCCGCGATCATGAGCCCGGTCCACGTCTGCTGTGAGAGCGTGAACAGGCTCCATCCGGATCCATAGCCCAGCGCATGAGCCAGCCCGGCGGCGAGTGCCGCCGCACCGGCCAGCGCAAGCCCGGACGGGAGTTCGCCGGTCAGCACCAGTCCTGCAAAACCCACTGCGGCGAGAAGAATCGAGCTGAGTCGGAAGGCCGTGTCGAGATTCACGTCTCCCTCATATAATCGGGCGCCATGATGATCCTGCCCATGCCTCCGCAAGCCGATTGGACCGCCGGATCCGGCCAACTCAATACGACGAGCATGAATTCGCCCGGCACCGCCTGTCCAATCAGCGCCTGCATGGCTGCGGGGACAGACGACCGCACGGCAACGGGTTGACACAGCGCCAGCGCGCGGAGCATCGCGTCATAATGGGCCTCGCCGGTCCCAACCGGAACCTCCTGTTCGCCGACCAGCAGGCGAATCGCATGGCCCTGCGCATGGAAAAACGCGGCCAGCGACGCCGTTAGGCTCACGGCCTGCTCGAATGCCGGTTGCGTTTGCTCAGGCAGCGCTGTCGGCAGCACCAGCACCACGCGACGCTGGTCTTCGGCTTCGGTTTCCCGAACCATCAGCCGCCGCTGGCGCGCCGTCGTTTTCCAGTGGATCACCCGCGAGTCGTCCCCGGCCTGATA
This sequence comes from Nitrospirota bacterium, assembly GCA_031413335.1. Classification (GTDB taxonomy): domain Bacteria; phylum Nitrospirota; class Nitrospiria; order Nitrospirales; family Nitrospiraceae; genus 2-02-FULL-62-14. The sequence continues at coordinate 10,899 of JANOEZ010000247.1, read as the reverse complement.
GCGACGCAAGTTGTAGAGCGCCACGCCGGGGCCTCGCCGGGAGACGGTTTGGTCGTACCCCCGAGTCGACAGATCGTGGGCCAGCGCCATCGGCAGTGGCTTGATTTCCGGGTAGACCACGGTCTCGGACGCCACCGGCAGCGTCGCGGCCTTCAGAAACAACCCGAACGGAAACCGGGTGAGCAGCTTGATCCCTTCAATCCGGTGCAGTCCTCGCCTCGCAACGAGCAGCGGGTAGGACTGCACGGTCACCGACCGGGGCGGGGCATACAGCAGATGAATGCCCCGGTCCACCGCGACGCCGGCCACGACATCCTGCACGCGCAACGAAAATGTCGGCACCCGCGCTTTGCGATTGGCAATGGAAAGCGAGGCCGTGGCCGGCTGGTTGGCGAATACGCGATCCGGCATGCGACGCCGGAACTCGAGCTGTTTGAGGCTTTGCTCCGAGAGCAGCCCGGACATGATGATGAGGCTGAGCAGCATGGCCAGCAACAGATAGAGGAGATTCGTGCCCGTGTTGATGGCCGCCACGCCGACGGCCAGGGTCAGCAGGATGTAGCGCGTGCCCTCAGGCGTCAGTCGAATCGAGCGATAGCGGTAGAACCAGCGGAACCACTCGCGAAGGCGTTTAAACATACCGGCCTGTCGGCTGAGGCAAGAGAGACCGTGATGGGCGTTACAACGGCACCGGGATCGACTCAACAAGATCGCGGACAATCTGTTGCGCTTCTTCGAACCGCCCGCGCCCTCCCTGACCGGCCGCCAGCATGACACGATGCGACAAGACCGTCGGAGCCAGCTCCTTGATGTCGTCAGGGAGACAATAGTCGCGGCCGCGCACCAGCGCCAGGGCCTTGACCGCTTTGTGCAAGGCCATCGCGCCGCGGGTGCTGACACCCAGGACCAGTAGCTCGCTGCGTCGGGTCGCCGCCACGATCGCCAGCAAATAGTCCATGAGGCTCCCGTCGAGGCGGACCTTTTCCACATGATTTTGCAAGTCCTGCAGGTCCTGCACGGTCAACGCCGGCTGCAGCTCGTCGGCCGGATGCAGCGCCTGCTGCCGCTCCAGAATCTTCTTCTCATCCGCCGCGTCGGGATATCCGATGCGAATGCGCATGAGAAACCGATCCAGTTGCGACTCCGGCAACGGGAACGTGCCGTGATACTCCACGGGATTCTGCGTGGCAATCACCATGAAGGGCTGCGGCAGCTCGTAGGTGACGCTGTCCACCGAGACCTGCGCATCGTTCATCGCTTCCAGCAGGCTGCTTTGCGTCTTGGGCGTGGTCCGGTTGATCTCATCGGCCAGGACGATGTTCGCAAAGATGGGGCCCGGTCGAAACTCGAAGGCCTGCTTCTGCTGGTGAAAGATGGACACGCCGAGAATATCGGACGGGAGCAGGTCGCTCGTAAACTGGATGCGCTTGAAGGAGCAATCCAGCGAGCGCGCCAGGCTGTGCGCCAGCGTCGTTTTGCCCACGCCGGGCACGTCTTCGATCAGCAGGTGGCCGCGCGCCAGGAGCGAGACCACCGCCAATTCAACGACCGCGGCTTTGCCCTTGATAATGCGTTCGATGTTGGCCTGGATGGCCTGGATTTTTTTCGCGACGTCCATTGCTCCTCGGATGGGGAAGCCGGGCGGGTTCCACCCCGGCGGGCCGCAGGAAAGCAGGGGAAGTGTAACAAACGACTTTCAGACCGTCAATTTCCCTACGAAGCGGGGCGATCGCCGGATGTGTCATACCTCCGGGACAAGCACCAGCATCCAGGGCGGTGCTTCGTCCTTCATGCTGCTGAACCGCCTCGCCGTCTGGCTGGCGGGGAGGCCGCCAAAGACCGCCCCGCGACTGACTTCCACATATCTAAACCGGTAAGACGCCCCGGGCTCGCCCAGAACCGCGGGAATGTCGTCCCGTAATGGCGTGAGATCGGCGAGCGAAACGGGTGAGCCGACCGGCACGGCCATCAACCTCGTATACACATCGCCAAAGAGGTCCGGAAGGACAGCCGGCGTGAACATCGTGTCCGGCGGGCGCGCACGAGGATCGGCGATCACCTGCGAGAGGACCTCCCAGAACACGTCCTGATCCATCGCCGAGAGTACGACGGCCGAGGCACGCCGCCGTGCGAGATCCAAGAGGGCCAGCGGCCCACGGATATCGAATTTCCACGGCGGAAAGAGCAACGCCCGGCCGCCATGCAGCACTTCCAGTGCCGCTTCACCGGCCTCGCGCACGACACGATACTCGCCTTTTGCCGATCGCAAGTGCCGTTCGATGACGGTCCGGGAGACACGCGTCGGTTCATGGGCAAACGTGGGATTCGCCGGCGCATGGCAGGTGACCAGCGTGTAGTACGGACGCGCGGTATTCACGGTCACGGCCTCGAACATATCCTGGCCGCCCCAGAACTTGAACTGCAACCCCTCCTGAGACTGCAACATCTTCAGCCGGTGGGGCGGGGCATGCAACGGCCCCCCGAACTGCGAGCCGGGCTGCAATCGGTCCACGCAATGCAGCGTCAGTGTCTTCTGTTGTTGACGAAGACGCGTCAGGTACTGCGTGGCCAGTTCTTCGGCAAAGGAGAGATCGCCGGCGCCCAAATCCAGAAGCGACGGTGATTCCACGTCGAGCAGCAGATCGTAGGGATTGCGATGACCCTGAAGAAATTGTTCGATCGCCCCAGAAGAAAGACTCGCCATGACCGCCGCAGACTATCGCCCGCATCTTCGAACGTCAAGCGGCACTGGCGTGTATCCGACAGACCCGCTGACGCCCGCTTCCCACCACGACGCTGCACGTAAAGCAGGCGAGAGGCCATAGGCTATTGGCGATGGGAAGTTCTATCGAGTACAATGGCGGCCCATAACCCATTGCCCATAGCCTGAGGAGGAGACATGGCAGACGAACCGGTCATCGCACAGCGCACACCCTACGTCATGGAAATCGGGCCCGGCAAGTTTTACTGGTGCCGGTGCGGTAAATCGAAGAACCAGCCCTTCTGCGACGGCTCGCACACGGGCACCTCGTTCTCACCGATGGAAGTGGAGTTGACCGAGAAGAAGCGGGTGGCCTTTTGCGGCTGCAAGCACACGAAGAAACCGCCGTTCTGCGACGGAACTCATTCACACATCTGAACAACACGCCTGCTGAACGCGGAACGATGAATTGGAATTTCTATCCTGAGTTCATCGTTCATCATTCCTCGTTCATCGTGTAGACCATGGCTCTGCTTCCCGCCACCGACCACCGGGCCAGGAACAAGCCCGCCTCGCACGCGGCCGCCTGCCGCCACGTGGCCAAGGCCGATCCGGTCCTGCGTCGCATCATCGCGCGCGTCGGCCCCTGCCGGCTCAAGCGTTACCCGCGCTACTTTGTCACGCTCTGCGACTCGATCGTGTCACAACAACTGTCCTCACGAGTCGCCGAGGTCATCTTCAAGCGCTTTGAAGCGCTCTATCCCAACGGGCGCCCCACGCCACAACGCGTGGCTTCGACGCCGGTGCCGCGCCTGCGCACGGCAGGGCTGTCCGGACAGAAGGCGCGTTACCTCAAGGCACTAGCCAAGGGATTTGCCAGCGGGAAGATTCGCCCGCACCGGTTCGCGCGGCAATCGAATGACGCAATCATTGAGACGCTCACCACGATCCACGGGATCGGCCGCTGGACGGCGGAAATGTTCCTGATGTTTTCGCTGAACCGGCTCGATGTCCTGCCTGTGGATGATCTCGGCATTAAGAAAGCGATCCGGCAAGCCTATGGCCTGCGCGTGCTGCCACAGCCGGTGACGATCAGGCGGATCGGCCGTTCGTGGCACCCCTACGAAACTATCGCCAGTTGGTACTTGTGGAGAAGCCTGCGCTAAGCGGGAGAGTGCGCGCTAGGAATTGGACGGCGCCGGTTTCGCGGTCAATTTCATGACGAGGACATAGAGCGCGCAGAGGAGCAGCGCAAATCCGCCGAAGAGCCAGGACCGCTGTCGCAAGACCTCAACTAGCAGCGACGGATCCTGAATCAACTCCGGCTGGTCACCCAGCAGATTCCCGCCGAACCAGGCCAGGATCCAGCACCAGAGTCCCGAGCCGATCACTGTCATCGCACTATAGACACCGAACGGCATCCGAACCAACCCGGCTGGAATGCCAATCAAGTGGCGCACCACCGGCACCAGCCGTGCGAAAAAGACACCGCCGGATTCATAGCGGGCAAGCCAGCGCTCGGCGCGCAGCAATTTGTCTTCCGGGCAGAAGACCAAATATCCATACTTCGCCAACAGTGGACGGCCAAGCCACCGCGCCATCCAGTAGGTGGCCGCTGCGCCAAGATAACTGCCGAGCGTGCCGGCCAGCACCACACCGGTAAAACTGTATCGGCCTTGGGCCGCCCAGTAGGCAGCCGGCGGAATCACAATCTCGCTTGGAATCGGCACGATGGAGCTTTCCATCGCCATCAGGATAACGATGCCCGGATAGCCCCAGTCATGGACCCACTGAAACCAGATACCGACCCAATTGGACATCAACGATGAGACTCCAGAAAAGGCGCGCGGATTGTACCCGGCAACAACCGGCAACGCCACAAAAAGTTCTTGCCCGGCGCGTGAGGGTTCTGTACAATTCGCCCCGGTTGCTCGGCCCAGTGTCCGGCCAGAATCATTTTGAGGAGGGTGTTCCTATGAGCAGAATCGTTGCAACAGTGGCAGGGGTGTTGATGAGCGTCTCCCAGGCGCTGGCCAACGAACCCAAGGGCGGCGCGGCAGACTACAGCGGCATCTCGTACATTTATTACACGCTGATCGGATTGATCCTCGCCTACGGCGTCTACGATACGTTCTTCAAGAAGTCCTGATCGTCGTCTCCAGACTTTTCGACAGCTCTGCGTCTCGCCCGTGTCATCGGCTCCGGCCGGTGACGGGGGTCGGGGTGTGCGTCACGCCGCCGGTTTGAGCAGGAACGGCTGGAGCGTCTTGAGGAGATTCTCGACGATCGCCCGGTAGCCGGCTTCCGTCGGGTGGATCCCATCGGCCTGATTCATCGCCTCACGGGCGGCAATCCCTTCCAGAAAAAACGGCATCAGCGGCACGCGATACCTCTTCGCCAATTCCGGATAGACCGCCGCAAAACGGGCCGTGTAGTCCTGGCCGTAGTTGGGCGGCAGTTTCATTCCGGCCAGGATCACCCTCACCCCGGCGGCTTGCAGCCGCTGGATGATCGTCTCCAGATTCGACCGTGTGTGGGCCGGATCGATCCCGCGCAGACCGTCGTTGGCGCCCAGCTCCAGAATCACGATCGCCGGCTTGCTGTTGAGTACCCACTCCACGCGGCGCAACCCGCCCGCTGTGGTATCGCCGCTGACTCCGGCATTGATCACGCGATAGCGGTAGCCGGCTGCTTCCAGCCGGCGCTGGAGCTGCGCCGGATAGGCCTCCTCCTGCGCCACGCCGAGTCCCGCCGTCAAACTATCGCCAAAGGCAACAATCTTCGGCCGGTCCTCCCGCACCGCCGCCGTGCTGCGTCCGGGCTGACTGGTCACATCGGTGCCGAATCGCTGACCGAACCCGTCACGCGGCGTGCCGGAAGAAGTCGGCGCAGTGGGCGGTTCCGATCCCCGATCGCAGCCGCTGATTCCGCAGCCGAGCGCGAGCACAACCGCCAGGGCGCAGGAACCGGAGAAGGAATTATATGGGAAGCCCATAACCATACCGTATAATAGCGTGTACGTTCGAGCCTGCGAAAGAGCCATCATGATCTCTGTCCGAAACCTTTCCATGTGCCTGACTGCCGGTGGACAGGCCGTGACCATTTTAGACGGCGTGTCGCTCGACGTTCCGGCCAAGCAGATGGTCGCGATCGTCGGTCCGTCCGGCAGCGGCAAGTCCACGTTGCTGGGTCTGATTGCCGGCCTGGACAAACCGACACACGGCTCTATTATATTGGACGGGGTCGACATCACCGCCATGTTGGAAAGCGCGATGACCCGCTATCGCCGGCAAAAAATCGGGTACATCTTCCAGTCCTTCCACCTGATCCCGACCTTGACCGCGCTGGAGAACGTCGCGGTGCCGCTGGAGCTCAACGGCGACGTGGCAGCAGATACACGGGCCAAAGAACTGCTTGCGGCGGTCGGCCTCCGTGACCGGAGCGGCCACTATCCGGTCCAGCTCTCGGGCGGGGAGCAGCAGCGCGTGGCCGTGGCCCGCGCCTTCGCCTGCCGACCGCCGATCTTATTAGCCGATGAGCCGACCGGCAATCTGGACTCCGCCACCGGCCGCCAGGTGATCGACTTACTGCTCGGCCTCAACCGCGACCACGGCAGTACGCTGCTGCTGGTCACGCACGATACCGCGCTGGCATCCCACGCGGAACGCATCATCGCGCTCCGCGACGGCCGCATCGAATCCGACAAGCCGTCGGGCCGCTAGTTGCGAGAGGCTTTCCGGAACCACGCTATGCACTTCCCCGCCATGACGATATTCGTGCTGGCCTGGGCAGTCACGATCCTGCCTGCCGACCGGCTGCTGGCCGCGCGACGGCCGGCCAAGGATTTTTGCGCCAATCCGCCGTTGATGGAACCGGTCAAGAAGCTGCTGAGTCTCAAGTACTATCAGCAGTGGCGGCCGATCGCCATCCATGACCTGTCGCCGCCGCACCAGCGGATGTGGCGGCGCAGCCTGAACCGGTTCGATTGCCCGGGCATTGCGATGGGACACTTCGAATGGAAAAGCGAACTGTCCTATGCCTTTTCCATGAAACCGCGGGACCCCCGTCAAACGGGCTGGCGGCTGGTCGTGATCAGCAAGACCAGACAGGGCACCTATCGTGATCGCGTACTGGGGCAAACCGACGAGCGCGTGCCGCCCTACGTGATCTATGCCGTCCCACCCGAGGAGTATACCGACGCCTTCGAAACCGAAAGCGTCACGCTGCGGCTGGACGGCCTCCAGGTGGAACAGATGGAATCCGGCGCCATGCTGTTTTACTGGAAAGAGGGGCAGTACCGGAGTCTGATCCTGGCTGAAGAAGGACGATGACAATATTCCCATTGCAGATGGCCTGGCGGGAGACGCGCGCGGCATGGCGGCACTTTCTCTATTTCTTTGTCTGCATCGCGCTGGGCGTCGGCGCGCTGGTCGGCGTGGCATTGTTTTCCAGCAACGTCGAGCGGGCCGTCACGCGCGAAGCGCGCGGGTTGATGGGCGGCGACCTGGAAATCCGTTTATCCCGACCCATGAGCGAGAAGGGAGAGACGATCCTCCGATCGTTGGCCGATCGTGGCATTTCCGTCTTGCACGTCAGCGAACTGGCGGGGATGGCCGCCGCTGTGAACAGCACACCGACGCTCCAGACCCAAATTGTCGAACTGAAAGCCGTCGAGCAGGGCTATCCGTTTTACGGCAATCTCCAAGTCGAACCAGCCCGTCCGCTCATGGAGTTGCTGTCCTCCTCCGCGTGCCCGACGCTTCACACTTCACGCACAACGCATCACGAGTCCTGCTACGGCGCCCTCGTCCAGCAATCCCTGCTGATCCGTCTCGGTCTTTCCGTCGGTGACCGGTTCAAAGTCGGCGAGGCGACCTTCACGATCACCGGCGTCCTGCGCAAGGAACCGGACCGGGTGGCCGGGCCATTCAACCTCGGACCGCGCGTGATGATCTCGCGTGAGGGGCTGGCTGCCGCCGAGCTGATCAAACCGGGCAGCCGTGTCCGCGAGCGCTATCTCATCAAACTCCCTCCGACCCTGCCGGCCCAGTCGCTGCTGTACGACCTTCGCGGCCGCCTTGCCGGGGAGTCTGCCCGGGTGACGAGCTACCGCGACGCGCAGCCTCAACTCAAGCAGTTTCTCGATCAGCTGACACGCTATCTTGGCTTGATCGGTCTGACGGCCCTCTTCATCGGCGGGATCGGCGTCGCCACGACCATTCACGCGTTCATCCGTGAGAAGTTGCACACGATTGCGATCCTGAAAACCGTCGGGGCCGAATCAGGCACGGTGATCGGGACCTATCTGTTGCAGGCGTTGCTGCTCGGCGCAATCGGGAGCGTGGCCGGCGTGGCGTTGGGCGCCGGCGTGCAGTACGCGCTGCCTCCGCTTGTAACCGGCCTCTTCGGCGCAGATCTGATGACGCAACTGGATTTCTCTGGCGCATTCAGCCTGTCGTCTGTTCTGCCCATGCTGAAAGGGATCGCGTTGGGTATGCTGACGACCCTGCTCTTCACGCTCTGGCCGCTGCTCGGCGTCCGCGAGATCGGTCCTGCACGTATCTTCCGGCGTGACGTCCAGGCCGCCGAGGCGGAACAGTCCTGGCGGCATCGTCTCGGCCTCTCCAATCGTGTCCGCGTGCCGACGGCGCTTGGCATTGCGGCCGGCCTGGCCGGATTGGCCGTCTGGCAGGCGGGGAATTGGCGGATCGGTTTGCTCTTCATCGGTGCGCTGGCAGCGGCGGTAACACTGCTCACACTTGCAGCGCAGCTGCTGGTCCGGGCGATCAAAACAATCCCTGGCCCCCGCTCGGTTGCCGTCCGGCACGCGATCGGAAATCTCCATAGGCCCGGCAGTCAGGCCGTCGGGGTCATGGTCTCGGTCGGGATTGGCGTCATGGTGATCGTGACGGTGTCGCTGCTGGAACGGACGCTGGTCGATCAGGTCGGGGAAAGCCGCCCGGTGGATTCGCCCTCGTTTTTCTTCATCGATATCCAGCCGGACCAGAAAGAGGCCCTCCTGCGCCTGCTTCGAGAACGTACGCACGATCCGTCTCCGGAGACGACGCCGCTGGTCCGCTCACGCCTGCACGCGATCAACGGCCAGCCGGTTGCGGCGGAGGAGGAAACAGAGCGGCCTTCCGACAAGCAGCAGGACCGCCGGAAAAACTGGTATCTGACCCGCGAATACGTCCTGACGTTTCTTCAAGACCTACCGAAGGACAACAGGGTCATCAAAGGCGAGTGGTGGAAGCCCGGACAACGGCTTAGCAAACCGCTGGTCTCGATCGAGGAGGATGCCGCGAAAAACCTGGGCCTGGATTTAGGCTCGACGATCGAGTTTGAAATTCAAGGGACGACCGTCGCCGCCGAGGTCAGCAGCATCCGCAAGGTGGAGTGGGGCAACTTCTCGACAAACTTTTATATGATTTTCTCACCCGGCGCGCTGAACGGTGCGCCGTTCACCTACGTGGCCACCGTGAAGGTGCTGCCCGAACAGGAAGTCCCGCTGCAGCAGGCGGTCGTCGCCGCGTTTCCGAATGTCACGGCCATTAACATCGGCGACGTACTGGACAGTTTTGCACGCATCCTGGACCGGCTGGCCCTGGCGATCCGCGCCATCGCCGTCTTCTGTATTCTGGCGGGAGCCCTCGTCATGGCCGCAGCCCTCGCCGCCACGCGCTACCGCCGGCTCTATGAATCCGTCGTGCTGAAGGCCCTGGGTGCCACGCGTGGAATGATCGCGCAATCATTCGCCGTGGAGTATGCGTTGCTTGGCGCTGCGGCGGGATTGATCGGAACGGCGTTGGCGAGCCTGCTCTCGTGGGCAGTATTGCGGTTTATCCTGGAAGATGTGACCTGGACGCTTCAGCCAGAGGTGCTAGCCACCGGCTTTGCGCTGACCGTCTTGCTCTCCATCGTCGTCGGCTTCCTCAGCACCTTCCGCATCCTCGGCCAGCGACCGCTGGCGGTACTACGGCATGAATAACGCGCTGCTACAGAACCAGCCAGGTGGCCAGGGTGAGGAAAAGCCCCATGCTAGCGACGTCCGTCGCCGTCGTCACGAAGATGCTCGATGCCGTCGCCGGATCGAAATTAAACTTCTTCAGCGTGATCGGCACGAACGCGCCGAAAATGCCGCTGATGACGCAACTGCCGACCATGGCCAGAAACACCACGAATGCCAACAGCGGCGCTTGAGGGTGGTTTTGCAAGAAGGCGGCATATACATACATGCCGAGCGCCGCGATCACGCCGACGAACGTGCCGTTGAGGAAGCCCAGCCAGGCTTCCTTCATGAGCAAAAACTTCTCCTTGTCCTTTTTGAGCTCGCCCAGCGTGAGCCCGCGCAAGGCGACCGCCAGCGCCTGGCAGCCCGTGTTGCCGGATTGCCCGGCCAGGACCGGCAGGAAGGCCGCCAGCACCACCACCTGCTCGATGGTTTCCTCGAAGGTGCCGACGACGGTGGCCGCGAGAAATGCCGTCAATAAGTTAATTTGCAGCCAGGGGTGGCGGAATTTGAAGCTCCGGAACCAGGGCGTCGCCAGCCGGTCGCCTTCTTCCACGCCGACCATCGCGCCGGCCTGGGCGCTGATTCTGGTGTTCTGTTCCTCGAAGAGGGCGTAGCCGCGGGCCAGGCCGATCAGCTTGCCCTCTTCGTCGCAAACGGGATAGACGGGAAAGTGTTTGTTCCAGACACCGCGAATGGCGTCCTGCACCGACTGGCGCGGGGCCAGGGAAAAGGGATCCTTCAGCATGATTTCGGAGACGCGCTGTGAAGGGCTTGCCAGGAGCACGTCACGCATGACCAGTACGCCGCGCAGCTTGCCCTGCTGGTCCGTCACATAGCCGTAGGTAATAAACGCTTCCTTCACCATATTCCGCAGTTGTCCCACGGCCTGCTTGACCGTGACGTCCGGCGCAAAGATGCCGACCGGTTTCTCCATGAGTCGGCCGACCGTGTTCATGGGGTAATGGAGATTCAGCGTCCACTGTTCGCTGCGGCCTGCGGGCAGCGCGGCCAGGATGGCCTTCTTGCGATCTTTCTTGAAACGGGCGAGGGTCTTGAGCGCCAGCGCATGGTTCAGCGCGAGCAGGATTTCAGCGATCACTTGATCGGATTGCTCGAGCAACAGTTCCACCGCCTGCGCCGGCGAGCTCTGCTCGACGTCCGCGACCAGTTTTTTGATCTGCGCCTC
>JANOEZ010000246.1:0-2892 GCA_031413335.1 Nitrospirota bacterium | reverse complement strand
CCCTTTCGGCGCCAAATCCAAGCGCTGATTGTTCTCGCACCGCGAAAGTCGCTTGTGTAGGATGTGGGCATGTTGATTATTCCTGCCATAGATCTCAAGGACGGCCAGTGCGTACGCCTGATGCAGGGCAACATGCACCAGGCGACGGTCTATTCCAACAACCCGGCGGAGATGGCCCGGAAGTGGCAGGACCAGGGCGCGCAACTGCTTCATATCGTGGATCTCAACGGCGCCTTCGAGGGCGAGCCGAAAAACCTCGCGCACATCGAGGCGATTGCCGGCGCCGTCTCCATTCCCATTCAAGTGGGCGGCGGCATCCGGTCGCTCGACACGGTGCGGATGTATCTGGGCGTCGGCGCCAAGCGGGTGGTGATGGGCACGACGGCGTTGCGGCACCGGCAGGTGGTGGAGGAGATTCTCGAAGTGTTCCCGGAACGCGTCGTGGTGTCCATCGACGCCAAGAACGGCCTGGTGGCGACCGACGGCTGGAAGACGGTCACCGATATCACGGCCCGCGAAGCCATCATCTCGCTGTCCGGTCTGGCGCTGGCTGCCGTGATGTACACCGATATCGCGAAGGACGGCATGATGGCGGGGCCGAACCTCATGTCGCTCAAGCTCATCGTGGAGGCGTCGCCGGTGCCGATCATCGCCTCCGGGGGGGTTTCCACGCTCGACGATATCAAAGCCATCAAGGCGCTGGGCTCGAAGGTCGAGGGGATCATCCTGGGCAAGTCGCTCTACGAGGGCAAGATCGACCTCAGGCAAGCAATCGACGCGGCTTCATGATGGATGGGCATGCTCACCAAGCGCATTATTCCCTGTTTGGACGTCAAAGATGGGCGCGTCGTCAAGGGCGTGTCCTTCGTGAACCTGCGCGATGCCGGCGATCCGGTCGAAATCGCCAAGGCCTACGATAAGGACGGCGCCGACGAACTCTGCTTTCTCGACATTACCGCCTCCCACGAAAACCGGAAAACCATTCTCGACGTCGTCGCCAAAACGGCCGAGCAGGTCTTCATGCCGCTCACGGTCGGGGGCGGCGTCCGCACGCTCGAGGACATCCGCAACTTATTGACAGCCGGAGCGGACAAAGTCAGTATCAACACCGCGGCGGTCGAGCGGTCCGAGTTCGTGAAGGAAGCGGCCGGGCGGTTCGGCACCCAGTGCATCGTGGTCGCGATCGACGCGAAAAAACGCGCAATTGGTTCCGGTTGGGAAGTGTTCACGCACGGCGGGCGCAAGCCGACGGGTATGGACGCGGTCGAGTGGGCGAAAAAGATGGAAGGCTATGGCGCGGGCGAGATTTTATTGACCAGCATGGACCAGGATGGCCGTCAGAGCGGCTATGACCTGGAACTGACGGCGGCGGTCTCCGATGCCCTGTCCATCCCGGTCATCGCCTCGGGCGGCGTCGGCACGCTGGAGCATCTCTACGACGGATTTACAAAGGGCAGGGCCGACGCGGTGCTGGCGGCGTCCATCTTCCACTACCGGACGCACACCATTCAGGAAGCGAAAACCTATTTGAAGCAAAAGGGGATTCCGATCCGATGATGGACCTGAGTCATTTGAAATTCGACACGCAGGGCCTGATTCCGGCGGTCATCCAGGACTGGCGGGATGGCAGCCTGCTCATGCTCGCCTACATGAACCCGGAGTCCATCAAGCTGACGCTGGAGAGGAAAACCGTCCACTTTTGGAGCCGCTGGCGCAACCGGATATGGGAAAAGGGCGAGACCTCCGGCAACAAACTGATGCTGAAAGACATCTTCGTGGACTGCGACGGCGACACGATCCTGATCAAGGTCGAGCCGCTCGGTCCGACCTGCCACACCAACGAGAAAACCTGCTTCTTCATGCGGCTTCACGAAGACGGTTCGGTGGATGGGATGAAGACGGTGGACGGCTTCACCGGCGGCATCCTCGACAAGCTCTACCTGACGATTCAGGATCGCAAGGCGCATCCCTCGGCGGAGTCCTACACCTCGACATTGCTCACGGGCGGCGTGGACAAGGTGCTGAAGAAGGTGGTGGAGGAGGCAGGCGAGGTCGCGCTGGCGGGCAAGGGTGGAAAAAAGGACGAGATCATCTATGAGACGGCCGATTTGCTGTTCCATACGCTGGTCGCGCTCGGTTTCCACGACATCAAGCCGGAGAAAGTCTATAAAGAACTGGCCGCCCGGTTCGGCACGTCCGGTCTAAAGGCCAAGGCTCAGGCTCAGACAAAAACGAACGGCAAGGCTCAGGCCAGGACCAGGGCAAAAACAGCCGCGCCCAAGAAGGCAAAGAAGAAGTGACCGACTGCATCTTCTGTAAGATCGCCGCGAAGACAATTCCATCCAAGATCGTCCACGAGGACGACAAGGTCGTGGCCTTCGACGATGTCAATCCGCAGGCGCCGACCCACGTGCTGGTGATTCCGCGCAAACACGTCGCCTCCATCGCCGAACTGACCGAAGCCGATGCCGGCCTGCTGGGGCATCTCATGCTCACCGGCAACAAGATCGCCAAACAGAAGGGCATTGCCGACGGCGGCTACCGGCTCGTCGTCAACACCGGTAAACACGGCGGCCAGACGGTCTTCCATCTGCACCTGCATGTCCTGGGTGGCCGCCCCATGCACTGGCCTCCGGGATAAACAGCGGGAAGTGACATGAACGAGCAGGAACTCCAGCGTCTCACGCGTGTCCTGGAAGAGATTCGCGATAACCAGAAGCTGCAACTGGAGCGCCAGGCGGAATCCTTGGCGGTCCAGCGCGAACAATTTGCCCTGGTGCGGGGGCAGGCCGACCGAGCGGAGCGTATCAACGCTCGCGCCGAGCAGCTTCAAGACCGAAGCGCGCAGATTATGGCGAGTGCGCGCAAACTGCTCGTGGTGATCGTGCCCGT
>JANOEZ010000245.1:0-2437 GCA_031413335.1 Nitrospirota bacterium | reverse complement strand
CCTCGTGCTGCTGCGCCTGGCCGGCCGGCTGTGGGACGTCATCACCATCCAGCGCGACGTGGACGGCATGACCGCCCTCGTCTGGATCTTCCTCGGCCTGATGACGGCCCAGGGCCTGCTCTCCATGGGCCACAGTTATCTCGTGGCGTGGGTCTCCCAGCACCTCATGGCCGACTTCCGCACGCACCTGTTCGGCCATCTTCAGCAACTCTCGGTGAGCTTCTTCGCCAAGCGGCGCACGGGGGAAATTCTCTCCCGCCTCATGAACGACGTCGGCGTCATCCAGACCACGGTCACGGAAACGCCCATCGATTCGGCCAAGCACCTCGTGACGTTCGTCGGCGGCGTCGGCTTCCTGCTGGTGATGAACTGGCAGCTGTGCCTGCTGATTCTGATGCTGCTGCCAATCCTGGTGCTCGTCGCCAAGTTCTTCGGCCGGAAGCTCCGCGCCCTCTCCACGACGATCCAGGACAAGACGGCGGGCTCCACCACCATTGCCGAGGAAGTCATCTCGGGCATCAGAGTGGTGAAATCGTTTGTCCAGACCGGGCGGGAGGAACGGCGCTTCTCCGCGCAGATCCAGTCCAACGTGCAGACGGCCCTGCGCCGCGCCGCGATCATGGCCGTCTTCGTGCCCGTCATCACCCTGCTGACCTTCGCCTCCGCCGCGGCCGTGTTGTGGTATGGCGGCCGTCAGGTCATCGAGGGGATGATTTCACCCGGCGACCTGTTCGCCTTCGTCCTGTTCGCCGGCATCCTGATCGGCCCGTTCGGATCGGCGGCCCGGGTCTTCTCGCAGATCAAGGAAGCGCAGGGCGCCATGCAGCGCGTCTTCGAGATCCTCGACACCAGACCAGAAATCAGCGACCGGATGGACGCCGTGGACATCCCGCACATCAAGGGCCGGGTGCAGGTCTCGCACGTCAGCTTTGCCTATGATCCGAGGCAGCCCGTCCTCTCAGACCTGTCGTTTGACGTGCAGCCGGGCGAAATGGTCGCCCTCGTCGGCCCGACCGGCTCCGGCAAAACCACGCTGATTAATCTTGTCCACCGGTTCTACGATCCGCTGGAGGGCACCATTACCATTGATGGCCACGACCTGCGTTCCGTTCGGCTCGAGAGCCTCTACCGCCAGATCGCCCTCGTCCCGCAGGAAACCATCCTGTTCGGCGGGACCATCCTGGACAATATCCGCTACGGCCGGGACGGCGCAGCGGACGCAGACGTCATCGCCGCCAGCAAAGCCGCCAACGCGCACGACTTCATCGGTGCCATGCCGGACGGGTACCAGACGATCGTGGGGGAAAAGGGCGTGAACCTGTCCGGAGGACAACGCCAGCGGCTCGCCATCGCACGCGCCGTGCTCAAGAATCCCCGGATTCTGATTCTGGATGAAGCCACCTCGGCCCTGGATGCCGAATCGGAACGGCTGGTGCAGGAGGCGCTGGACCGGCTCATGGCGGGCCGGACGAGCTTCGTCATCGCCCACCGGCTCACCACCATTCAACGCGCCAATCGGATTTTCGTCTTACAGAAGGGCCGGATTGCCGAGGACGGCACCCACGAACAGCTCATGGCCCGCGACGGACTCTATCGCTACCTCTACACCCTCCGCCTCGCGGAACAAACCGCGTAAACAGACACGTGACCAGTCCCGTTTCCCGTGTCGGCGATCCGATTGCGCCCGACTGGGCCTACTGCGAAAGATAGCGCGCGAGAGCGGACTGGGAATCGAGATCCAGCGGCTTGAATTCCAGCCCCAGCAGAAACTGGCCGCCCGCCTTCTGCTTCCGGCGAATCCTGCAGGGCAACAGCAGCGCCGTCTTTTTGGCGTCGTCCAATTTGACCCGGAGCTGCAGAGTGTCCGTCATCTCGGCGTTCATCGCGTCGAGCGTGACGCCGATCCCTTTGCTGGAAATATCCCGGATCAGGCACGGCACGCGCAGCGGCCCCTTGGCCGGTTTCCCCGACAGGGAACCGGAAAGATTGACCGCCTTGCGTGTGCCACCGCGCAGACCCAGCGGCAGGACATGGTAGGAGCGGCCGCATGAACAGGTGTAGGCGATCGTCTTGCTCGTGAATTCCGCCGGCAAAAAATTGTGCGACGCCATGCAGGCCGGGCAGCTGCCGCGAAAAACGCCCTTGCCGAAAAAAGCCTGGAGCAACTCCGGATGATCTGGTGCCACCACTCACCCTCCTGCTCTGCGTGCAGATGGAGACCAGCCTACGCTATACCATAAAACGAGATGGAGCGCGTCAGGCGTTCGTTCCTGCGGGTGTCTCCACACCGGGAAACGAAAACGGTGCCGGGCGCCACATCGTGGAACCCGACACCGTTTTGTATTCGTCCCCGGTGCGCGTGAGCGCCGCGGGGTCCAGCACGAACTGCGGTCTACTTCAGGTGCCTGCTGACGAGCTTCGTCATCTCGAACATCGA
>JANOEZ010000244.1:0-3178 GCA_031413335.1 Nitrospirota bacterium | reverse complement strand
GGGCGCGACGCCGGCGCAAGTGGCTGAGATGATCCACGCGCATCCGACATTGTCGGAAGGTCTCATGGAAGCGGCTGAAGACATCGAGGGAATGGCAATTCATCTGGCGCGGAAGAAGTCATAGGATGACGCGGTCACTGCTCATTAAAGGTGCCATGCTGGTTGCCGCGATTGCGGTGGTGTTGTGGATCGGCTGGCCTGTGCCGAAGGAAGAGACGCAGCAGACCGAGCCGGTTCAACCGATCGCTACGCAGGTTCCGGTAGCGTCTCAGGCTGTGGCGACGGCTCCCGTGAAGACGGCTGCGAGGGTGAATCTCAACCGTGCCAGTGCGGACGAGCTGCAAGCGCTGCCAGGCATCGGGCCGGTGCTGGCGCAACGCATGGTGGAGTGGCGTAAGGCGCATGGCCGGTATCGGACGGTGGATGATTTGCAAGAGGTCAAGGGGATCGGGAAAAAGCGAATGGATCAACTTCGTCCTTTGGTCATGGTCAAGGCATGAGCGAACTGACGCGACAGATGGACCTGATCCTCCGCGGGGCGGTGGAGGTGATTCAGCACAGCGAGCTGGAAGCCAAGCTGGCCCGCTCGCTGAAGGAAAAGCGCCCGCTGCGGATCAAGGCTGGGTTCGATCCGACGGCGCCCGACCTGCATCTGGGCCATACGGTACTCATCCACAAGTTGAAACATTTTCAGGACCTTGGGCACCAGGTCATTTTTCTGATCGGTGACTTTACCGGCATGATCGGCGATCCCACCGGCGTGTCCGAGACCCGCGTGGCGCTGACCAAGGAGCAGGTCCTGAAGAACGCCAAAACCTACGAGCGGCAGATCTTCAAGATTCTCGACCCGAAGAAAACCACCGTGGACTTCAACAGTCGCTGGATGAGCCCGATGAAAGCGGAGGAGTTGATCGAGATCAGCGCCCACTATCGCGTGGCGCGGATGCTGGAACGGGATGATTTTCGAAAGCGCTACCAGGAGCAGAAGCCGATCAGCGTCCACGAGTTCATGTATCCACTCATCCAGGGCTACGACTCGGTGGCGCTGAAATCGGACATCGAACTGGGGGGGACCGACCAGAAGTTCAACCTGCTGGTCGGGCGCGATCTTCAGCGTGACTACGGGCAGGAGGCCCAGGTGGTGCTGACGATGCCGCTGCTGGAGGGCACCGACGGCGTCAAGAAGATGAGCAAGAGCGTGGGGAACTATATTGCGCTGGAGGACAAGCCGGAGGAGATGTTCGGCAAGCTCATGTCCATCAGCGACGCGCTCATGCTCCGGTACTACGAATTGCTGACGACCGAACATCTCGATCGCGTGAAGGCGCTGCATCCCATGGAGGCCAAGCAGGCGCTGGCCGAGCAGATCGTGGATCGGTACCATGGCGACGACGCCGGCAAGAAGGCCCGCGCCGGGTTTCAGCAGAAATTCCAGGAAAAGGAATTTCCATCCGAGCCGGATGTGAAGATCACGCTGACCAAAGCCGATATCAAGGATGTCAAAGCTCCTGCCATCAGCATTGTCGATCTAGTTTCCAAAACGGGGTTGGTGTCGAGCAAGAGCGAGGCTCGACGTTTAGTGGTTCAGGGCGGTGTCGAGGTTGAGGAACAGAAGCAGCAGGACCCTAATGCCATGATTGCGCTCACATCAGGCCATCAATACCGGCTCCGCATCGGCCGCCGCAAGTTTGCGTTGGTGGAGTTCAAGCCATAGCGCCGTTGCCTTGACTTGATTGAAAGCGGCCTGTACGATGCGAGCCACTTCATTCGTCTTCATCGAATCGGGAGCGGGCGTAGCTCAGTGGTAGAGTCCTTGCTTCCCAAGCAAGTTGTCGTGGGTTCAAATCCCATCGCCCGCTCCAAACCACCGCCGCCGGAGAAACCCCTCAAGTGTTTCTAGGGAGTTCTTATATGCCTATCAACTGGATTGCCGTTGCTCGTGACGTGTCCATCGTGTTCGGTCTGGTGCTGGCAAGCAGTTTTGCCGCCGCACAGATCGTTCAAGCGATGGGCGGGGAAGTCACTCCGATCGTGATTGGTTTATCCAACATCTTCTGGGGAACCGTCGGGTTTGCAATCAGCGGATGTCTGGCCAAGGTACAACGATTCAAGCATCTGTTCATCGTTGCGATCGGACTCTGGCTCGTCAGCTTTGTGAACGTGGCGATGGGACTGACACCGTTGCCGGTCTGGGCAGTCGGCTTCCTGTTGATTCTGGTGATGATGGGACTTGGAGGCGGGCTCTCATATCTGTTTGTCAGGACGCCGGAGGGGTCCGAGCCGATTGCCGTTGAACAGGCAACTCCGGCTGGTGATGGATCAGATCAGGGGAAGGGCTAGACGGATTTCTTAACGAAGCCTGAACGCAAGCAGCGGGTGCAGACCTTGATACGTTTGGCGGCGCCGTTGATCAGCGCCTTGATGGTCTGCAAGTTTGGATTGAAGGTCCGTTTGGTCTTGTTATTGGCGTGACTGACGTTGTTTCCAGACTGGCGCCGTTTGTTGCAAATGTCACACGTGAAGGCCACGATTACAACTCCTTCTCACTCAGGTTCGTTGTCCCAAAAACTGAGCGTATGGTAGCATAGCCTCGCTTTGCCTGACAAGCCTTTCGCATCGCCACCGACCCGTCTGGAGCGCCTGCAGCAGCTCGTGCAGCGCCTCGCCCGTCCGATAGAATTTGCCAGTCGTGACGCCTATGCCCACCTGGGAACGGTCAAAAATCTTGGGCCGTTCGTTTCCACTCAAGTGCTCGATGCGCTTGCCGGCGATGTCTATCCTCCAAACGTGGAAACCGATCTGCTGTCGCTCCGCGCGGTGTTCGGTGACTTCGACACTTTAACCGATCCGGCCGAACGCCGGCAGCGGGTGGTGGATGCGCAGACAATTCTGAGCCGGCTCAACGCGCCGGACGCCTTCGAGCAGAAGACGTCCGCCCATTCCGCACCGGCCGAGCTGTGGAACGTGCCGATTCAGTACGCGAAAGGCGTGGGGCCGAAGCGCGCGGCCCTGCTGGCCAAGCTTGGCGTGGCCACGGTCGAAGATGCGCTGTGGTACGTCCCCCGGCGCTATGAAGACCGTTCGGCGCTGCTGCCGATCGGCCAGCTTGTACCCGGCGCCGTCGCGACAGTCTGCGGGATGGTCGGACGCGTCCGGTTGAGTCGGATTCCCCGCCGGC
>JANOEZ010000243.1:0-3515 GCA_031413335.1 Nitrospirota bacterium | reverse complement strand
GATGAGCGGGACGGGCTGGACGAGCGAGAAATGCGCGAAACGCAAGACTCGATGATCCTCGCTCCTCGCGCAAGTCCTGCCACTCTCGCCTTCCGCGCTATTCCCGCTCATCGCGCTCACATCCGCCTACTCTTCAACGTTGGCTGGCATCATAGATGAGGAAATGCAGGTCGACGTCGGCCTCGGCCTCTTCCTGCGGATCGGCAAGCTGATGCGCCGCGTCGAACCGGTCCATGCAGGCGCGCAGGGCGGCGCGGTCCACATCATTGGCCCGAACGGCGGCCAATGTGGCCGCCATGCGTTCCTGGGTGCCGCGAAATTCCAGATAGTCGTCGACCAGATCGCTGCGCGACGCCATCAGGTCGATCAGCGGATCGGTGATGCTGGTCGCAAGCGGTGCCACGGTGCGCGCCCCGCTGGGTTCGGCGGCAAGCAGTCCCTTGTCTTCCAGCATCTTGATCCCCTGCCGCAGCGTCGGGCGCGAGACGTTCAGCCGCAGCGCCATTTCGCGTTCGGGCAGCAACGGCTCGCCGGGGCGCAGCGACCCCTCCAGAATCAGGTCTTCGATATGCCGCGCGGTTGCATCGGCGGCGCTGATCGACTTTGTGCCGCCTGGCCGTGCAGAAATTCGATTTCGCGGCGGAGTTGCTGATTCTCCTCCTGCACCGTCTGCAACGCCACATAGCGATCCCAGATCCCACCGGCATGGCGGTCCGCGGAAGAGAACAGCTCGAGTGGAATGGCAACGAGATCAGCCAGCGGTTTGCCAAGGGCCTGCAGAAGCGTGCGGCTTTGCTTGGGGAGGACGAAGACGAGCGAGAGCAGCAGCGCGCAGAGCACGAGCAGCACTCGCCTGGTTCCGGATGTCGAACGAAACATTGGCCATCCCTGGGCGGGATGAGCCCCCTTACCGGTTGCTGCTGTATTGGGACATCACCGTGACCTTGCGGAGCAGGTCCAACTCGTCCAGGATTTTCCCGACCCCCAGCACGACGGAGGTCAATGGATCGTCCACGGTGATGATCGGCAGATTCGTTTCTTCGCGGAGTCGGGTATCCAGGCCTTTCAGCATGGACCCTCCCCCGGTCAGGACAATCCCACGATCGATAATATCGCCAGCCAGCTCGGGGGGGGTGTTCTCCAAGGCCACCTTGATCGCATTCACGATCGTGCCGATGGGCTCCTGAAGCGCTTCCCGGATTTCGGCGTCATCCACGACCAGCGTCCTGGGGATGCCCGAAATCAAATCCCGCCCTTTAACCATCAACGTCTTTTTCTCCTCGAACGGATAGGCCGAGCCGATATCCAGCTTGACATGCTCCGCCATATGCTCGCCGATGAGGAGGTTGTATTTCTTCTTGATATAGTTCGTAATCGCGTCGTCCATGCGGTCGCCGGCCACCTTCACGGACTCGCTGTAGACGATCCCGCCCAGCGAGATGACCGCAATGTCCGTCGTGCCGCCGCCGATGTCCACCACCATGTTGCCGGAGGGCTCGGTGATCGGCAGTCCCGCCCCGATCGCCGCCGCGACCGGCTCTTCGATCAAATAGACTTCGTGCGCGCCGGCCAGCTCGGCGGAGTCCCGCACGGCCCGCTGCTCGACCTGCGTGATGCGCGACGGCACGCCGATGATGATGCGGGGCCGGACAAACATGCTGCGGTTGAGCGCCTTGCTGATGAAATAGCGGAGCATGCGCTCGGCCATCTCGAAGTCCGCGATCACGCCTTCCTTCATGGGACGGATCGCCGTGATGTTGCCCGGCGTGCGGCCCAGCATCCTTTTGGCTTCCGTGCCGAACGCCAGCGCCTTTTCGGTTTTCTTCTCCACCGCCACTACGGACGGCTCGTTCAGCACAATGCCCTTGCCGCGGACGTAGATCAGCGTCGTCGCCGTGCCCAGATCGATGGCAATGTCGTTGGAAAACCAGCCTAAGACTTCAGAAACAAATCCCACGGATGACTCCGCTTCTCTCGCTCAGTCAGGAAAATCCAACTGTCCGGAATCCAATACCTGCGTCCCGGCTATCTCATCGCCCAGCCGGATGCCCTGCTCATTGCCAATCAACAACAGCGCTTCGAAGCTCATCACCGCCCCCGCCAGCAGCCAGCCCACATACGGAATCGGGAACAATAAATATGCGAAGGCCAGGGGAAGATTGCGCACGATGGAGTCCCGAAACCCCGAGAATTCCTTCGTGCGCGGGACCACGGTCTGCAATCCGATCAGCCGCTTCCCCACGCTCTGCCCGCCAGGAAATCCGTCGGCGATCAGCGCGTAGGCCAATCCTGCAATCCATCCGACGGGCTCGATCACCTGGCTTGCCGCGGCGATCAGCATGCCATCGATCGCCTTGGCAATGAATCGATTGAGGACATGCGCTTTGGGATAGACCCCGCTGTGCAACGGGCTTGCTCCCCACGCTTCCTCCGCCAAGCGACCTCCTCACAACTGGCGGCAAAGTATAGCAAATCCAACTCCGTATCACAAACATCGCTTTCCGAATTGTCCGACACCAGCCCCTTGCCTTTCCAACGGGCGGTCAGTAGAATCCGCCACACTGAGAAGGAGCCTGCTGATGATCAAACTGCTGCGAGAAGGCAATCAACAATTTCCCTGGGCCCTCAAGGCCGTCATGATCGCCATCGCCCTGACGTTCATGGTCGGCATGGGTTGGTGGGGCTACGGCGAATCGCAGACCGACACCGTGGCCACGGTCGGCCCGCTCAAAATTTCGCGGGACGAGTACATGCGCCGCTACAAGAACATGTATGAATTCAGCAAGAAGCAAAAGATCACGGAGGCGTTCAAGGACGAGGTGCTCAAGGAGATGGCCGTCGAGCAGATGGCGGAAGAGAAGCTCTGGCGCCTGGCTGCGGAGGAGATGAGCCTGACCCTCTCGCCCGAGGAACTGCATGCGGCCATTACGCGCATCAAGGATTTTCACACGAACAGCAAATTCGATCCGGAACTCTACAAGCGCCTCCTGGCCTACAACCACCTCACCCCGTCACAATTCGAAGCCGATTACGGCGCACGCCTGCTGGGCGACAAGGCCATGTCGGTCGTCTTCGACTCCGTCGCCCTGACGCCGTCCGAGATCGAAGAAGCCAAGACCTTGATGGCCCGTCCGACGTCCCCTGACTCGCCCGCCGGCGCCTCGGCCAGGGATCGGATTCTTCAGGACATGCTGTTTCAGAAGCAGCAGCGCGCAGTCATGGCATTTCGGGAAGCGATGCGAGGCAAAGTGAACGTACAGATCAAAAAAGAACTGCTCTAGGCGGGCGTTCCAAACTCTCCCAGGCTAATTAGCCCGTTCGACCAACCGTCCGCCACCCTTCTTCAGTACGTCCGGGCTGGCTAGTAACTGCGGTGTCTGCTCGTTGTTGTACTGCTTGCGGGCAATGCGCTGGACATTCGGTTTTACATAGTCGTACAGCTCGGCCATTTCGATCACGCCATCCTTGTTCGTATCCCCATCCCCTTGCAAGCCTTTCAGGAAGAAATACGTGAG
>JANOEZ010000242.1:0-8516 GCA_031413335.1 Nitrospirota bacterium | reverse complement strand
GTCTGTTCGTCCTCGAAGTAGACGGCGGCACAGGTCGTGCCCGTCCGATCCAAAAACACCCGCAAACAGCCGGACACCATGGCATCCATCGACCGTCCGTTCTGAATGGCCACGCTGATCGCTTCCGCAAGTTGCTGCTGGGTGAGCAGGAGATCAACCGGAGAAAACCCGGGAGCCGAGGACGCTGTGCCGCGAGCCTGCGGCACAGGCTTGCGCAACGGTGCCGTACCGCGAGGGGTGGAACGAGAAGCTTTAGGGCGTTTGGGTGAAGCCATGTGTGTTCCGGCTATCAGGCCACGGCACGGCGAGGCAAGGCGGCCTTCAGCGACCGCACAAACTGCCCTACCTGCTCGACCATCCGGCTGTCGTGTTGATGATCGCCGATCCGTCGGACAATCGCGCTGCCGACGATCACGCCATCCGCAATATCGCCCACCTTCGCGGCATCCTCGGGCGTCGCCACGCCGAACCCGACGGCAACTGGAACGGTTGTGGCCTTGAGGATCTTCTCGACGTTCTGCCTGACGCCGCCCCAATCGGTCAGCTGCGCGCCGGTGATACCGGTCAGCGACACATAATAGATGAACCCCCGTGAGCGTCGCGCAACCATCGCGCGCCGGTCCGGCGTGCTGGTCGGCGCCAGCAGATAAATGATGTTGAGTCCGGTGTGCGAGGCCTCCGCATCGAGCACGCCAGCCTCTTCAGGCGGCATATCCGGCACGATGAGGCCGTCCACGCCGGTCCTGGCGGCTTCCCGGCAAAAGTGTGCTTCGCCGAACGCATGGATCGAATTGTAATAGGCCATGAGCACCAGCGGAATCTGCGTCCGTGTCCGCAACGATGCCACCGCCGCCAGAATCTTCCTGAGCGACGTCCCGCTGCGCAGCGCGCGCTCGGCAGCCTTCTGAATGACCGGCCCGTCGGCGATCGGATCTGAAAACGGCACGCCCAGTTCGATAATATCCGCGCCCGCCCGTTCCAGCTCCAGCACGAGCCGCTCCGTATCTTGCAAGGACGGATCGCCCGCCATGATGTAGGCGATCAAGGCCTTGTCGCCTTTGGCCTTCAATCTCGCAAAGGTCGCATCGAGACGGTTCACAGGGCGACTCCCTGGATACGAGCCACCTGATTGACATCCTTGTCGCCGCGGCCAGAGAGATTCGCAATGATGACCTGCGACTTGTTCATCTTCGGCGCCAGCTTGACGACTTCGGCGATGGCATGCGCGCTCTCGAGCGCGGGCACGATGCCTTCCTCCCGCGCCAGCAAATCGAACGCCGACAGGGCTTCTTCATCGGTTGCGGAGGTGTATTGAATGCGCTTGAGGTCGTGATAAAAGCTGTGTTCGGGACCGACCGCCGCATAGTCGAGGCCGGCGGAGACGGAATGGGTCAGGTTGACCTGCCCGTCGTCGTCCTGCAACAGATAGGTCATCGTGCCGTGCAGGACGCCCGGACGACCGCCGGCAAACCGTGCCGCGTGTTTCCCGCTCTGGATGCCCAGTCCTGCCGCCTCGACGCCGGTCATCCTGACCTTGCGGTCTTTGATGAACGCATGGAACAAACCGATGGAGTTGCTCCCGCCGCCGACGCAGGCGACCAGATGATCCGGCAGTTTCTTTTCCGCGGTCATGATTTGCTTGCGGGCTTCGCGGCCGATCACCGACTGAAAATCACGGATCAGCATCGGATAGGGATGCGCACCCAGGACGGAGCCAAGAATATAGTGGGTCGAGCGGACGTTGGTCGTCCAATCACGCATCGCCTGGCTGATGGCATCCTTCAGTGTCCGGCTGCCGGCATCCACGCCCGTCACCGTCGCGCCGAGCAGGCGCATACGGAACACGTTCAACGACTGGCGCTGCATGTCCGCCGTGCCCATATAAATTTCGCACTGCAGGCCGAACATCGCGGCCACGGTCGCCACCGCCACGCCATGCTGGCCTGCTCCGGTTTCGGCGATCACCCGCGGCTTCCCCATCCGTTTCGCGAGCAGGGCCTGGCCGATGGCGTTGTTGATCTTGTGCGCGCCGGTGTGACAGAGATCCTCGCGCTTCAGGTAAATCTTCGCGCCGCCAAGTTTTTTGGTCAGCCGGCCGGCAAGATAGAGCGGCGTGGGACGGCCGACATAATGCTTCAAGTAGTATTCCAACTCGGTCTGGAAGCGCCGGTCCTTCTTCGCTTTGAGATAGACCTGCTCCAATTCAAGCAGCGCAGGCATGAGCGTTTCGGGCACATAGCGCCCGCCGTACTGCCCGAAACGACCACGTTGATCAGGAATGATTGCCATAAAACATCATGCCGTCAAGGAGTTGCAGTATATCCTTCGCCCTACCCCGACACAAGTTTCGCCGCATTGATGAACGCGCGCATTTTCGCGTGATCTTTCTTGCCAGGATGCGATTCCACTCCGCTGCTCACATCCACGCCATAGGGTTTCACTTTTTGAATTGCCTCGGCTACGTTCTCCGGCGTCAACCCGCCGGCCAGAATAACCGGCGCCGACCTGGCCGCCTCCGCCGCCAAATCCCAGTCGGTCACCTGACCGGTACCTCCATAGGACACAGCGGAAAAGGCATCGAGCACGATTCCACGCACCCTCGACCGTCCTTTATATTCCGCGAGCGAGAGCAATGAGCCTCGATCTTTTAGCCGGATGGCCTTGAGCACCGGCCGTCCCAGGAGATCACAGTAGGCCACCGCCTCATCGCCATGCAGTTGCGCGACAGCCAGGCCGCAGTCGTCCATCCAATCGCGGACGATCTTTACATCTTCGTTCACAAACACGCCGACCGGCAGCACGAAGGGTGGAAGTTGCGCAACGATCCGCTTGACCACGTCCGCTGTGACACGGCGCGGGCTCGTGTGATGGAACACGAAACCGATCGCATCCGCGCCGGCCGCCACCGCCGCCAGCGCATCCTCGACGTTCGTCATACCGCAGATCTTAACCTTGATATTCATACTCGATCCGCCACGGCTAACCAGCCGTTCCCATAAGTTCTCTGAGCTTTGCCCCCGTATCCGGGGCTTTAATCAACGACTCTCCAACCAGCATGGCGTGGACGCCGGCTTCGAGGAGGCGTTTCACATCGTCCCTTTTATGAATCCCGCTTTCGCTGACGATGACCTTGCCGGATGGAATGCGTTTGGCAAGACGGAGCGTCACGCCAAGATCGGTCGAGAAGGTTTTCAGATCCCGGTTGTTGATCCCGATCAGCCGGGCCTCCGGCAGCCGCTCGAGCACGATGTCCAATTCCTTCTCATGGTGCGTTTCGATGAGCACGTCCATCTTCAACTCTGTCGCCAGCGCAAAGAAATCCTCCAACTGCCGCTTCTCCAGTGCCGCCACAATCAACAGGACGCAATCGGCCCCATAGGCCCGCGCTTCGTAAAACTGGATATCGTCCACCATGAAGTCCTTGCGAAGCACCGGCAGACCGGTCTTGTCTTTGACAGCCTTGAGATCGTCGAGGCTGCCCTGGAAGAAATCCTTGTCGGTGAGAACCGAGACCGCGGAGGCCCCGTGCTTCTTGTACTGCTCGGCAATCTTCACCGGTTCGAACTTATCCTTGAACTCTTCCCGCAGCAGGCCAAGGCTCGGCGAGGCTTTCTTGACCTCGGCGATCAGCGCAGGACTGTCCGACTTCCGCGTCGCTTCCAATGTGATGGCAAACGGCAAGGGCGCCGATTGATCGCGAATCTTGCCTTTCAGCTCGGCGAGATACCCGCGGCTCTGCTTGTGCCGGATCTCGGCTTTCTTATGTTCGACAATTCGATCCAGGATCATGCCGCATGCTTCTTGTTGGTGAACGCGATCAGCTTTTCGAGTTTGTCCATGGCCGACCCGCTATCGATGGCCTTGCTGGCCAATTCAAATCCTTCCTGCAGGGTCCTGGCCTTTTTGCCCGCCACGAAGGCCGGCGCAGCGTTCAGGCACACGACGTCGCGCTTGGGGCCTTTCCGTCCTTTGAGAATGTCACGAGCGATCTGTGCATTTTCCTCTGCCGCCCCTCCGGTAATATCCTTGAGTTTGACCCGCTGCAATCCAAAATCGCCTGGCTCTACGAAATAGCTTGAGACAACGCCCGCCTTCCCTTCCGAGACCCGCGTCCGATCGGTCAGCGTGATTTCGTCCAATCCATCCATGCCATGCACAACGAAACAATGTTGCGTGCCCAGATGGACCAGCACCTTGGCCATGACCTCGGTCAGGTTTCCGTCGTACACGCCTAATACTTGAACCGCCGCGCCGGCCGGATTCGTCAACGGACCAAGAATATTGAGCAGGGTCCGAACGCCCATTTCCTGCCTCGGCGCAGCACAGTGCTTCATCGCCCCGTGAAAGAGCGGCGCAAAAAGGAACCCGATCCCAACTTCGTTCACGCAATCCTCGACGCGCTCCGTCGGCAGATCGATTTTAACCCCCAGGGCCGCCAGCACGTCGGCGCTGCCGGATTTTGACGAGACCGAGCGGTTGCCGTGCTTGGCGACGGTCAGCCCGCCTCCGGCCACGACGAAGGCCGCCGTGGTGGAGATATTGAAGGTCTGCGCCCGGTCGCCTCCGGTGCCGCAGGTATCCACCACCAGCGGATCGGCCACGCGAATGCGGGTTGCCTTCGCGCGCATGGCCCGTGCCGAACCGGCGATTTCCTCGACCGTCTCTCCCTTGATCCGCAGCCCCATCAGATAGGCAGCGATCTGCGCCGGCGTGGCCTGCCCGTCCATGATGGCCAGCATGGTTTCCTCGGCTTCTTTTTCCGAGAGATTGGTGCGATCGGCCAGCTTGGCAATGGCGTCTTTAATCATAATGACCAGCTAATAGGAACAGCGGGGAGCGAATAGCCAGATGAATTTCTCACTCCGTTTCGTCCTGCTCTTCGCTGTCAGCTATGAGCTCCCGCTAGAGTTTCAAGAAATTCTTGAGCAGATCTTTCCCGGCAGCCGTCAAAATTGATTCCGGATGGAACTGCACGCCTTCGACGCCTAGCTTCTTGTGGCGCAGGCCCATGATTTCCCCCTCCGCCGTCTCAGCCGAGATTTCGAAACAGGCCGGCAGGGTTTCCCGTTTAACGATCAACGAATGGTAGCGCGTCGCCTCGAAGGGATTCGGCAGATCACGGAAGATCGTCTTGCCGTCGTGGTGAATCATGGACGTCTTGCCGTGCATCAGCCGGTCGGCCCTGATCACATCGCCCCCAAACGCCGCTGCCAGCGATTGATGGCCCAGGCAGACGCCCAGGATGGGAATCTGGCCGGCCAACTGCTTGATCGTGTCCACGGAAATCCCCGCTTCTTTGGGCGTGCAGGGTCCCGGCGAAATCACGATCCGTTTCGGGCGGAGCTGCTCAATCTCCTTGACGGTGATTTTGTCGTTGCGGTAGACACGGACGTCCTCCCCCAGCTCGCCCAGATACTGGACGAGGTTGTAGGTGAAGGAATCGTAGTTGTCGATCATCAACAGCATGGTTTCAGTCTCTCAAGTCGTAATGTCCAAAGTCGTAAAGTCGAATTCTTCAGCAGAAATTTCTTCGACTTGAAGACTTGACGACTTTATGACTTTCGACGTCCCTATTCCAACCCTCGTTCCGCCAGCTCGATGGCCTTCATCATCGCGCGGGCCTTGTTATAGGTCTCTTCATATTCACGCTCCGGCACCGAGTCCGCGACGATCCCGGCCCCGGCCTGGATATAGGCCTGGCGTCCCTTGATGACAATCGTCCGGATGTTGATGCAGGTGTCCATGTTGCCGGAGAAGCTGAAGTATCCCACGGCGCCGGCATAGGGCCCGCGCCTGGTCGGCTCCAATTCCTCGATGATCTGCATGGCCCGAATCTTCGGCGCGCCGGACACGGTCCCGGCCGGGAAACAGGCTTGCATGACATCATACACGTTCTGCGACGGGTCCAGCTCGCCGACGATGTCGGAAACGATGTGCATCACGTGCGAGTAGCGTTCCACGCGCATGAGCGCCTCTGCCCGAACCGTCCCCTTGCGCGCCACCCGCCCGACGTCGTTCCGGCCCAGGTCCACCAGCATGACGTGCTCAGCCCGTTCCTTGGCGTCCGCGAGCAGTTCCTTTTCCAGCGCCTGATCCTGCTCGTGCGTCTCGCCGCGCTTTCTGGTCCCGGCGATCGGACGGACGGATACGACGCCGTCCTCGCACCGCACGAGAATTTCAGGCGAGGAGCCCACCAATTCCACGCCGCCCACTCGAAGATAGTACATGTAGGGCGACGGATTGACGAGCCGCAGCGCGCGATAGATCTGCAGCGGCGTCGTATGGATGTTCGCCTCCCACCGCTGGGAGAGAACCACCTGAAAAATATCGCCGGCCTTGATGTAGTCCTTGCTCCGCGTCACCATCTTCTCGAAATCGGCCCGGCTCATGTTGGAGGTGAACGCCAGCGGCTTGCGCCGCCGCTTTGGTTTCGCGCGGCGCAGCGGCCGGCGAAGGCGGGCGATCATGTCCTCGATCCGCTTGATCGCATCGGCATAGGCCCGCCGCAGATTCCCGTCCTTCCCGGACGGCACATGCGCGTTGGCCACGACCTTGATGGTCTGGGCCACGTTGTCGAAGATCAGCAGCGTATCCGTGATCAGGAACGCGAACTCCGGCAGGCCCAGCGCATCCTTGCGGCGAGCTGGAATATCCTCGAACGACCGCACCACGTCATAGCCGAGATAGCCGACGGCGCCGCCGACGAACCGCGGCAGCCCCGGCACCGTGACCGGCCGGTAGGCCGCCAGGACTTCCTTGATGCGATCCAACGGGTTGCCTCCCCTCGGCAGGCGCCGAACTGTCGAGCCTTTCGCCACGACGACCTCGCCGCGATCCTCGCGGATGACGACCGGCGAGCCGCTGCCGAGGAACGAATAGCGGGCCCAGTGTTCTCCGCCTTCGACGCTCTCCAGCAGATAGGCGGACGGACCGTGATCGATTTTAGTAAAGGCGGAAACGGGGGTTTCGACGTCGGCGAGAATCTCTTTATACAGAGGAATCAGGTTCCCCTGCGAGGCAAGGGCTCGGAATTCGTCAAAACTGAGGGAATAACCGGACCGTTGCATCACGAGTCCACATACGCTATGGCTGCGGTGGAGCGATTACCAACTGCTGGCCCACTTCGATCACGTCGTTTTTCAGATTGTTCCACTGCCGAATCTGCGCCACCGAAACACCATTCTGCCGGGCAATCCTAAAAATGGTTTCACCTGCCTGCACGACGTGCACAGCCGGTGAACCTCCGGCCGGGGCTGGAACAGGAGCCGGAGCCGGCTCCGCCGATGCGGGCGCCGGGACCGCGGCCATCGCATCGGCCTTGTCTTTCTTCTTGGCCTTCTTCGATTTGGACGCGCCCTTTATTTGCGCCCGCATCCCCTCGGTCTCTCGGGCCGCCGACGCTTCCTCCTGAATGCTGGCCAATTGCTCGCGGACCGCCTGAATCTGCGCCGTCATCTCTCGGTTGCGCCCTTCCAACTCGCTCGCCAGAGTCTTGGTTCGCTTCAGCTCGGCATCCAGATCGCCGGTCCGTTTTTCTTCCTGCGCCAGCAGCCGTTGGAAATTCAGGCTCTTATTTTTTTCCGTTTCATATTTCTCGGACATCACGCAGCCGGTCAGCAGTACTCCGCTGAACCCGATCGCTACCAGCCGCACCACCGTCGTCGCATATGTCATAGGTCACCGACTCCCTTCTTCCCTGCTAAAATGCACTGCCGCAAGGATAGAGCCCGACGGCCTGAAAGTCAAAGAAAACACCAAATAAAATGCCATGATAGGGCCCGCGCGCGCGTTTGACCCCTCTCCGGCGCTGTGCTACGGTTTGCCTCGCTCATTGTCCACCACGGACTCATCATGAACAGACGCGATGCCCAGGCACGGATCGATACTCTTCGCAAGATAATCCACCGGCACGATTACCTCTACTATGCCAAAGACAGTCCGGAAATCTCTGATGCCGAGTACGACCGCCTCTTCCGCGAGCTGACCGATCTCGAAACCACCCACCCTGATCTCGTGACGCCCGATTCTCCGACCCAGCGCGTCGGCGCGCCGCCCCTCAATGAACTCAAGAAAGTGCCGCATGAGCGGCCCATGCTGAGTCTGGACTCCATCCTGGACCGCGAAGACGTGCTGGCTTTCGATAAACGGATGCAGAAGGAGTTGGGCCAATCCCGCATCGGCTACACGGTTGAGCCCAAGTTCGATGGGTTGTCGGTTGAGCTGGTGTACGAGCGCGGTGCGTTCGTCCGAGGCTCGACGCGCGGCGACGGCTGACAGGAAGCGCTCGAACAGCAACTCCATCGCCACCGGATCGACGGCGGTGATGCCCAGGCTGTAGCACACGGCGCTGTTGGCCGCCGAGCCGCGGCCCTGCACCAGGATGTCGTGCTGCCGGCAGAAGTTCACGATGTCCCACACGATCAGGAAGTAGCCGGCCAGCTTCAGCCGCTCGATCAGCGCCAGCTCGTGGGCGAGCTGCGCCATCACGCGCGACGTCACCGGCCGGTAGCGCTCAC
>JANOEZ010000241.1:0-8630 GCA_031413335.1 Nitrospirota bacterium | reverse complement strand
ACTCGGTCCAAGGGATATTGCACCCTTTGTTCGCGCAATAAGACTATTTCGCGGGCTTTCTTCTTCGTGCACCTGACAGTATTGTCCTACTGGTAGACTCAGATGCTTCTTATATCCAGTGAGTTGAATGTCAGGTTTCCGGGTGCCGGTGGAGTGAATGCGATTCCTGTCACGTCCCTCGGCAGCAGAAGCGCCGGCAGCACCGGCGGCACCGCCGGTGCGGGAGGCGGGTTGAGGAACTGCACCTGCCACTGACCGTTGACGAGCACCGCAGCGACGAATACCCTCTGATTCCGGTTCATCGCCACTTTCCTGGCCAGGTTGAGATTCGTCATGACTTCGATGGTCGCTTGCTTGAGAGTCGACTTCGCCTGCCAGGTTATGAAATTGGGAGCCGCCAGCCCCGCGACGATGCCCACGATCGTCACCGCAACCATGGCCTCCATCAGCGAGAACCCGCGGTTGTTCCGCCATCTCCACGGACTTGGGCGCGTTTGAACAGTTTCGTACATCTCTCTCTCTAATGGAGCAAGGGCGATGCCATCCGGGACTGCGCGAAGCATGCTCATAACCTCTTGATTCCCTGCACCATCCTGCTCACCCGTTGCGACGCTGTAGTATACCTCCCGCGCACACAAGTGCAAGTCAAGACAATTTTTGTCCACCAGGCATTTAACCCGCATTATTCATGAGAGTTACGTCGTTCCTGCTCCATACATTTCCTGCCAGGTCCCGGGAGCATGATAGACGAGGGGGGTGCCCCGAAAAAACCCCGCGAGGAAATCATAGTCGTACCATACTTCGAGGCGGTCGTCCGATTTGGATGCCTGCTCCACTGTTCCACCGACCACCAGTGCCCCATAAATCCGAGGCTGTCCTTCGAACGCCACCCTCCCGGGGGTGACCAGCGCGCCACGGAGGTGGATTCCCGTCAACTCAACCGGCAGGCGGGTTCCCGGTGAACCGGAGTGTTCCAACGGAGGACTGAACGCGGAAACCGATTGCCCCGTTCCCTTCGGCGTGAACAGGACGTTCGCATTGATCACGAAGAGCCCTTCCGCATAGTCGCTATCGAAAACGACGGTGCCCAGATTATCGGCCCGTGGCGGAGCCTGGTCAAGCGTATCCACGAAGACGAGGCCTTGATGGTCGCCGACGGTTTCGGACCGGAAGGCGTCGCCCGCCGTCACTCCCAGCC
The DNA here is from genome assembly GCA_031413335.1 of Nitrospirota bacterium. Classification (GTDB taxonomy): domain Bacteria; phylum Nitrospirota; class Nitrospiria; order Nitrospirales; family Nitrospiraceae; genus 2-02-FULL-62-14. The sequence goes on along the minus strand of JANOEZ010000241.1, from coordinate 7,432 downwards.
CCGGCTCGATCCGGCCCTGGCGGTACAGCAACCCGTCCGGCCCGCGCGCATAATAGGTGCCGTCGCGCAGGGCCTGCTTCTTCATCGCCTGGTACTCCCACTGGTCCCGCCGCAAGCCGGGCACGGGCTCCTGGTGGGCATGCACATTCGACGGAACCGCAACGGGTCCGGAGCCGACGGGCGTGAAGAGCGCCGCGCCGCCGACGAGGATATTCAGCCAGCGATCTTCACGAGGCATCAGTCCGGCATAGGACTGACCCGTCACCGGCGCCAGTCCTGTCCTGACGGGAACCTCGAGCGCGGCTCCCAATTGAACGTCGCCATGCACGATCAGATCGCCCCAATGGACGAAGACCTGCAGCGGGGTCCCGGTCGCCTGCACGGGTTCGCGATTCCCAATCCGGACAGCGGCGCGGATCGGCGGGATTGCGCGCGCGCCCAACTGCAGCGAGATGGTGCGCGTTACGTTCCGTGCCTCTGCCGTCACCTCAACCGTGCAGAGCAGGCCCGGGCTGGTCGCCCCATAGACCGCCAGCTTCCGGATGTGCCCCACGGAGTGCAGCGCGCGGAACCATCCGTCGGATGGATCGTTCAGCCGCCGATGGTCCGCGGGGTTGGTGGCATCAAAGACCAGGTCCGGATGATCGGCCGTGCCGGTAAACTGGGACTGCCCGGTCGCGCCGAAAAAGGAGGGCTCCCCATCGGCATCGAGCTGTCGTTTTGTGAAGAGCTCGCCGACAGATTCTTGTGGCGTGGACGACGGATCGTGAAACCACTGCATGACCAGATCGGCGCCGGCCTCAGCCAGATGCCGCGCGACCGCTTCATCTCTGGCGGCCGCGATGCTCTCGATTTCCTGCGCCGCCACGTTCAACGAGACCATCCCCAACATGGACAGGATCACCACCAACAGCACGGCGCCGATCAGCGCGGCGCCCCGCTCGTGTGTTCCGTTGCTCATCGTGTCCTCCCTGGTTTGTGGCATTATCGCCCGCGAAGTCCCACGTCCCGCACGACCGCTTGCCGGCTCTCTCCGACCGCCGCTTCGATTCGTACGCGGGTCACGCGAAGGGGATCGTCGGTCGGCCCGCCATCGCGATCGAAATAGGTCAGCTCAAAACGTTCGACGTGTCCGATCAACGGATTGGCCCCGCCGTCCACGTCCCGCATCACGCTTTTTTTGCCGGCGCGGTCCGCGCGCAGGTAGTAGCGCACCTGGTTGACGACCCGCACTTCGCTGCCCGCCGTCACGTCGCGTCCGAACGGCTCCGTCAGAGTCAGCACCCGTCGCCGCCCATCCCGCGCCAGCCGGCTTTCGACGCAGTGTTCCCGATCGCAGACGAGCACCCGCTTGCCCTTCGGCCAGTCCGTTCCATTCAGAACCGGCAGGTCCTGCCGCCCCGCCGGCACCGATTCCGTGAGCGTCGTTACCAGGCCGCCGAGGTTGGCGAGAAATGCGATGTCCTGCCGGCCGGCGGCCAGCACCGGCGCCTCAGTCGGCGATGATGCCGTTCCGGCCAGACGGAGTTCATCTGCCACGATCGTGAGACCGATCCGCGCATCCTGCGTCTGCGCGACGGTCCGATGCTGCGCCGACAGTTGCCGGTCGAAATGGCTGAGCGACTGGAGCGTCGCCGACAGCACCACGGCTCCGGCGGCCAGCGCGATCAGGACTTCCGCCAGGCATATCCCCCGGCAATTGCGCAGCGCCAGCCGGGTCATCGCGCGCCCACATACCGCGGGTTCGCCCGTAGCGTCCCCACCGTGATGTCGCGCCAGTGGTCCCGCCCGGTCCGATAGCGGGCCGTGGCCGTGATGCTCGCCGATCCCCAGGTCCGGACCGGACCGGCGCGATCCGGCTGCACCGTCCATTGGAGGGCAATGCCGTCACGCTCGATCATCGCCGTATAGCGGCCATCGCCCGCCTGCCGGTCGGGGAATTGGCCGTCATCACGCATCGCAATTTCCGGGTGGCCATCGCCGTCCATATCGTCCGTCAGAAGCGCGGCCCACGGCCCCGCGCGCTTGGCTTCGATGCGCGACTCCGCCAGCGCCAGCGCGTGCGTGCCGGTCACACCCTGGCGCACCCCGTCATTCGACCATTGAAACGCCGCCATCACGCCGAGGATCCCGAAGGCCAGCACGACCATGGCCATCATGACTTCGATCAAACTGAATCCGGCTTGTTGCTGGGCTCTCGTCATGGGCCGCCTCCGGTGGTCGCTCACAGCTGCGCTACCCGGCCGATGAGACTGACGGTCAGTTGCCAGCGTTCCTGCCGGCCGTTTGAGAGCGTGATGGTGGTGGGAGACGCCGCGCGTCCGCTCGCATGAAACACGATGTCGCCGCCGTTCGAGAGGTGTTCGACCGTGACGCCTGTTCCGCCGAAATTGTATTCCCGAATCAACCGGCCTGGCGTCTCAGCCGTTTCAATCCGCATCGTGGTCGTGCCCGGCTTCAGCACCACACGGACCCGATCCCGCCGCATGAGCGCCGAATAGCGGGCGGCCCTGAGCTCGTTGGCCAGCTCCGTCGCGACCACCTTCCCCCGTTGTTTGGAGGTCGCCGCCAGCAAGCCCGCCCCAGTGAGCGCCGTCATCACGACGACCAATGCCATGACTATAATGATTTCGACCAAGCTCTTGCCCTGTTCGTTCATGGTCCCCTCCCTGTGCATGATGGAACGTTGGTTGAGTGTTCAGCCTTCGACTTGACCCTGTCGTATTCCAAGTTTCATGCCGGACGAAGAACGGACGGACGGATCGGGAAGCCCCGTGGAGCTGATGCCTAAGTCCGTGTTTAGAAGAAGAAAATATGTTCGAGCAGGGGGACGAGCAGGGGGAATGGGTCTACGGGAGCGGCTGTGCGACAGCGCGGTTCGGATACAGCGTCATCTGTTTCGATACGAAAGAGAGGAGAGTAGGGGACGAATCAAATTCTTAGGGAGTCAGGAAGCCCACATACCAGATTTTTATATTATTAAAGAAAAACATGGCGACGACCGCGCCGAGCGCCAGGAACGGGCCGAAGGGAAGATATTGGTCGCGCCGCAGTTGTTTGAGCGCAATCAAGGAGAGCCCCGTCGCCGCGCCGACCGATGCGCCGACCAGCACGGTCAACAATACCGGTTCCCAGCCCAGGAATGCGCCGACCATGGCCAGGAGCTTGATGTCCCCGCCGCCCATGCCTTCTTTTCCGAACAGATAGGGACTGACCCAGGCCATGAACCAGAGGAGTCCACCGCCGAGGAGCAGGCCCAGGACGGAATCGATGATCCCGATGGGCAGCACGGTGGCCGCGCACACGATGCCGAGCGGAATGCCGGGGAGCGTGATGCGGTCCGGGATGATCTGATGATCGAGATCGATGAACGTGACCACCAGCAAGGCCGAGAACAGCGCCGCGTAGGCCGCCGTTGCCCCGCCGAGCCCGAATTGCCACACGATCCAGACGTATCCGAATCCATTCGCCGCCTCGACGACCGGATACCGGAATGCAATCGGCGCGCGGCAGGCACGGCAGCGTCCTCGCAACCACAGAAAACTCAGAATCGGAATGTTGTCGTAGGGCGCGATCTTGTTTGTGCACGCGGGACAGCGCGACGACGGCCAGATAACGGATTCGTGCCTGGGCAGACGGTGGATGCAGACGTTCAAGAAACTGCCGATCGTGGCTCCGAACAGACCCACGACGACGTATACAAAAATGTCAGGCGGCACGGTCGGCATTGTAGCCAGTTTTGATCTTCCCCGCCACTGCGCCCTGTTTTCGCCTATCTTTCCGCCTTCTTCCGGCTCTTTGCCATCCCGTCATCCGGCAGATATAATTTTGGAAGCTTCGCGAGCGAAACATCGAACCAGACTGTCCGTCGAGGGAGAACCAGGAAGGACCATCTAGTATGAAAGAATCCTCGTCCGCCGTCATGCGTCGTCCTCAGAGTTTCAAACATGCTGGCGCGGCGCCGTCTCCAAAGAAACGGCCCGAATCGCTGACGGCTCGGGAGCAGGAAGTGCTGGGGTTGATCTGGTCGGGATTGAAGAACCGTGAAATCGGTCAGCAGCTCGCCATCAGCGTGAAGACCGTCGAGGCGCACCGCGCCAACATGATGAAGAAGGTCCGCGTGTCGAACGCTGCGCAATTGCTCAAGGCGGCCATTCAGGACGGCCTGCTCAAAATCCGCTAGCTTCCCGTCCTCTGACGGACCACCTCGAATAAGACAATCGCCGCCGCCGCCGAGACGTTCAGAGACGCCACTCGTCCGTGCATCGGAATCCTGGCGCGATCGTCGCATTTGTCCAGCACGCCGGCTCGAACGCCCCTGCCCTCTCCTCCCAGTACCAGCGCCACCGGTCCCTTGAGATCCAGTGCCGTGTAGGATTTTTCCGCCGAGGAATCGAGCGCGTAGACCCAGATGTTGTGCTCTTTCAGTTGCTCAATCGTACGGGAGAGGTTCGTCACGCAGGCCACCGGCAGATGCTCCACTGCGCCGGCGGAGGCCTTGGCCACGGTGCCCGTGAGCCCGACCGAGCGGCGCTCCGGGATCACCACGCCGTGCGCGCCGGCCGCTTCCGCCGTTCGCAGCACTGCGCCGAGATTGTGCGGGTCTTCGACGCCGTCCAGCAGCAACACCAATGCCGGCTGGTTCTGTTTGGAGGCAGCCTGGAGGATGTCCTCCAGCTCGGCGTAGGCCTTTGCCCCGGCCAGCGCAACGACACCCTGATGGTGGCCGGACGGCACCAGCCGGTCCAGCGCCTGACGCGGTTCTATGCGGACCGGCACGCCGGCAGCGCGGGCAAGTTTGACAAGCGCTTCGAACTGCCGGTCCGTGTGGACGACGACCAGCCGCCGCAACGGCCGCGCGCCGGAGCGCAGTGCTTCCTCTACCGCATGCAGGCCGAAGATGATCTCGCCGGACTCACCGCTTCCAGCGGGTGGTTCCGTCGGGCCGGTCTTCCAGCGTGATGCCTTGCGCGGCCAGGGTTTGTCTGATTTCATCCGCTCTCGCAAAATCCCTCCGTTGTTTGGCTTCGATTCGCTCGGCGATTAACCGTTCGATTGCATCATCGGATAGCGTGGCAGCTGTTTTCAATTTGATGCCGAGATCCTGGAATTCCCAGTCCTTCGCCGACAATTGAAGCAGTCCGAAGACCTGTCCCGCCGAGCGAAAGACCTCACGCACTTTGACGCCTGCCTGTCTCGAAAGCCCCGCATCCGTCACTTTGTTCACGTCCGTGCGTAAACGCTGCAGGACAGCGACTGCCACAGGCGTGTTGAAATCATCGTCCATGGCCTGGCGGATCGCGACGTCCAGTGGTTCCACCAAAGCTGGAACGCGCGCGTCGCCGCCACTCGAAACTTGAGAGGCCTCCTCAAGACGCTGGAAGAGGTCATAGAATCCGTCCAGCGCCCGCTTTGCCTCTTGTAACGCCTGATCGGAAAAATCCAACGGGCTTCGGTAGTGAGTGGACAGGAGAAAGTATCTCAAGACTTCCGCTGTCACTGCCTCCCGATAGCCCCACTTCTCGAAGATCTCGCGAATCGTAAAAAAGTTTCCCAGCGACTTGGACATCTTCTCCTGGTTGATCTGCACAAATCCATTGTGCAACCAGTAGCGGGCGAACTCTTTTCCTGTGGCAGCGCAGGACTGGGCGATCTCGTTTTCATGATGCGGAAAAATCAGGTCCGCCCCGCCACCATGAATGTCGAAGGTCTCGCCGAGATGCTTCATGGACATGGCCGAGCATTCGATGTGCCAGCCGGGCCGGCCCTTCCCCCAGGGGCTGTCCCAGGACGGCTCGCCGGGCTTCGCGCCTTTCCTCAAGGCGAAATCCATCGGATGCCGTTTGCGCTCGTCTATTTCAACGCGAGCGCCCGCCTGCATGTCGTCGAGCTTCCGTTTGGAGAGCCGTCCATAAGCGCCATATTTCTCGACCTGAAAATAGACATCGCCATTGACCTGATAGGCAACGCCCTTTCGGACTAGCGTCTGGACCAGCGCAACGATCTCCGCCATATGTTCCGTGGCTTTCGGCTCGACAGTTGCCGGCTGGATTCCCAGACGGCCCATGTCGCGGGAATAGGCGTCGATATATTTGGCCGTGACGGCCTGCCAGGGGATCTTGAGTTCGTTGGCGCGATTGATGATCTTATCGTCCACATCCGTGAAGTTTTTCACAAAGGTGACGGCAAGCCCGGAATGAACCAGATATCGCCTGATCGTCTCGAAGACCAGCGCGCTGCGTGCGTGGCCGAGGTGGCATTCGTCGTAAACCGTCACGCCGCACACGTACATCTTCACCGCACCGGGCGTGAGCGGCTCGAACGGTTCTTTTTTCCCGGTGAGCGTATTGTAGAGCTTCAGCATGGCCGTCAGCGCTTCGAACGGCGCCGTTCGATCAGCGCTTCCCACTCGCGCAATTGCTCCATCGCCTCATGATGCGTCACATCCAGATGAATCGGCGTGAGCGTCACGAACCCGCGCCGCAGCATGTCATGATCGGAATTCTTCTGCCGTGACCACGAGACCCGCGTGCCGGCGATCCAATAATACTTTCTTCCGTGGGGATCCGTCTTCTCAACAATCGGCTCGTCGAATCGCCGCCGGCTGAGCGCCGCGACCCGGACCCCGGCGATCTTCGCCTTCGGCCGGTCCGGCACGTTGACGTTCAGCAGGGTTTCTGCGGGCAGTCCGTACTTCAGGACAGTCCTCGCGGCACGCGCCGCATAGAACGCCGCCACGTCGTGGCGAAACGTTTTGCCGACCTCCTGGGACACGGCGATGGAGGGGATGCCCATGATCGTGCCTTCGAGCGCGGCAGACACGGTGCCCGAATAGGTCACGTCGTCGCCCAAATTGACTCCCCGATTGATGCCGGAGATGACCAGCGCCGGCGATCCGCGCAGCAGTTTCTTCAGGGCCAGGTTGACGCAATCGGTCGGCGTGCCGTTGATGGCGAAAACTCGCGGCCCGACGCGCGTGATGCGCAGCGGTTTGTGCAGCGTCAGCGCATGCGCAGCGGCCGTGCGCTCGCGATCCGGGGCCACGATCCAGACCTGTCCGAGTGGACGCATGGCCCTGGCCAGCGCATGCAGCCCCGGGGAGGCGATGCCGTCATCGTTGGTGACGAGGATTTTTATCAAGTGAGGCCCAAAAAATAAAAGCTGCCGGAGGGGGCAGCTTCACAACAGACGTTATGAGTTGCCGGGTCCTTAACTCATAACTCGTCACTCTCAACTCATCACTGTCTTCGTGGGGTGGTCGGGGCGGCGGGATTTGAACCCACGACCACTCGCACCCCAAGCGAGTGCGCTACCGGTCTGCGCTACGCCCCGACTCAGCTACCCCTTACGATTCGTGCGATTCGAGCAGTTTCAGAATGGCGCGGAGGTCTCCCCGGATACGCTTGGCCACGTCCCGCGGGTTGACCTTTCG
>JANOEZ010000240.1:0-5842 GCA_031413335.1 Nitrospirota bacterium | reverse complement strand
TTTCAAGTTGATTAAAAAGCTAAACTAATAAGCACATAGGGTTTTCCGCCGCTGAAAAGCTGGGGGACAACATCGCTTATTGGAATGTGCAATCCGAGATAGAGGCCCTCGTGAGAGGTAAGGTCTCGGTAAATTCGTCGTTAGAAGAGGAGTGGGACTCGTATACGCACAGTCCATGGCTTTGCTCCGACAACCGCCTTGACTTTCCGCCGCTGCAACGTCCCGATGAAGTGCCATCGGACATCGCGCTCTCTCATCGTCTCGATTTTTGGAAGCGCCTCCTGTAGCCGGCTTTCACCGAGCATGCGCACACCGGCGTCTACCACCGACCTGATGCGATCCGCAGAGACCGTCTTGGTCACCGCGACCAGATGCACGGCCTCTGGCCGACGACCGGCGCGAATCGCGGCCCGGCTGATTCGATCAAGCACTTCGCGAACGTGTCCGGTTACTGCATCCGCACCGGTGGCGTCGCCATTCCGCATTCATCGTTCAGCAGGCAACATGATCGGGGGCTATTGTACCGGAAGCCCCGCGCGTTGTCAGTCCGCGCGGCGTTTTCTGCGCACAGGGCGCGGCGCCCGCCGGTGGGGAGCCAGCATGATGCCGCTCACCATCGTGCTGCGGGCGGTCCCGTCGCGCCGGTACGAATGAAAGAGCGCAGGATGGCAGATCGTGCACAGGCTGACGCTGTGAATGTCGTCCTCGCGCACGCCGGCCGACCGCGCCTGGCCGCGCACGAGCCCGCGCAGGTTTAGCTTCGCGGTGCCCGGCCCTGTCTCCTGCACGAGAGACTGCCAGTCCGCATAACTCGCGCGGAGCCGGCTGAGGACCGGCTCATCGACCTCATAACAGCAGGAGCCGACGGACGGACCGATGCTCACGCGCAGCGACGCCGGCTGCGATCCGAAACGTTTCGCCATTACCGCAACAGTCTGCGGCACGATGCCGGCCACCGCGCCCCGCCACCCGGCATGCACCGCCGCCACCACACCACGGATCGGGTCGTGCATCAGGACCGGCACGCAATCGGCCGTGCGGACCGTCAGCAGCACACCCGGTTGATCGGTGACCAGCGCATCCCATCCTCCGTCGAATATGCGCGCGCCGGCCAGGGCACGATCGACAACCAGCACATCCGTCCCATGCACTTGTTTGACCTAGACGACAACCTGCGCGTACAAGACCGGTTTGGTGGCCTCGTGTATCGTGCCAAAAAAATGCTGGACGCCCGGCCGGGCGCCGACAAAACTCGGTATCGTGATGACCATGCTCGACCAAAATCCTGCGTGCTTCTGTGTCGTTACGTTTCACGACTCACTTTTTACTTTTCACTTTCAGTCTGTCACCCTCCCTGCTTTCTCAGAAAGGTGGGCACATCCCACGGATCCTCCGTGGTCAGGCTGAGCCGCTCCTGCGGCGTCTCGCGCTTGCTCGAAAACCGGCGCAGGAAGGCCGGCTTCTCGATCTGCTTGCTCTGCTCGTCGCCGCCCGCATCGCGGACGCCGGCCAGGGCCGGCTCGTTCGCCGCCTGAGCCGGCACCGCCGCTGCGCGCGCGCCGGAGGACAGCCGGGCAGCCGGCTCGTCTTTTTCGAATCCAGTGGCCACGACGGTCACAATCAAATCCTCCTTGATATCCGGATTGATCACCTGGCCGACGATGATGTTGGCCTGCGGGTCGGCGGCATCCTGAATAATGGAAGCCGCTTCGCCCACCTCGTGCAACGTCATGTTGGGACCGCCTGTGATGTTCAAGAGCACCCCGCGCGCGCGCCCGTCACGCTGCCGTCCTCCAGCAGCGGACTGTTGATGGCCTTTTGTGCCGCTTCCTGCGCCCGGTTCGATCCTCGCGCCACGCCCATGCCCATCACCGCCCGGCCGGTGAAGGACATCACCGTGCGAACGTCCGCGAAATCCACATTCACATGGCCCGCAGTCGTGATCACGTCGGCGATCCCCTGGATCGCCTGCCGCAGGACATCGTCGGCCACCTTGAACGCCTCCAGCAGCGGCGTGGATTTGTCCACGATGCCGAGCAGCCGTTGGTTGGGAATCACCAATAACGTGTCCACATGGCGGCGCAACTCGCGCAGGCCTTCCTCGGCGTAACTCATCCGGCGATGGCCTTCATACTGGAAGGGCTTGGTGACCACGCCGACGGTCAGGATGCCCATTTCCCTCGCAATCCCGGCGACGCGCGCCCCCGCGCCGGTCCCGGTCCCGCCGCCCATACCCGCCGTCACGAACACCATCTCGGCCCCTTCCAGACATTCACGGATCTGGTCGCGGCTCTCCAACGCCGATTCCTTGCCGATCTCCGGCCTGGCCCCGGCGCCGAGGCCTCGCGTCCGTTCGGGCCCCAGTTGAATCTTGAACGAGGCCTGCGCCCGTCCCAACGCCTGGACATCGGTGTTGGCCGAGATGAACTCCACATTTTTGAGACCGGCCTGGATCATCGTATTGACGGCGTTACACCCGGCTCCGCCGACACCGATGACCTTGATATGGACCGGCATCACGTCGCCTTCGTGTAGTGAGAACATAATGTCTCCCTCCTTGTTAAGTTCACAGCCACTAGCTCGTAGCGAATAGCCCGGACTCATAGCTGCGCGCTGCCAGCTATTCGCTGTTCGCTCGATTAGAAAAACTCAAACATCCATTCCTTCATCCGTCCGAACACCCGTCCGACACGGCGGCCGTTACGCCCTCCAACCGTTTCCATCGCATCCGAGTGATGGCACGCATGCAGAATCAGCCCGACGCCGGTCGCGTGCATCGGCGTGCCTGCGATGTCGCGCAATCCTTCCACGCCGTGCGGCACGCCGCGCCGCGCCGGCAGGTTCAGCACCCGCTCCGCCGCATCCGGCATCCCTTCCAGCATGGAGGTTCCGCCGGTGATGACCACGCCCGCCCCCAGCACGCCCTCGTAGCCGGCCCGCGTGATCTCGTGCCGCACCAGATCGAACATCTCGTCTGCGCGCGGCTCGATGATCTCCGCCAGCTCGCGCCGCGACACGGTCCGCGCCGGCCGCTCGCCCATGCTCGGCACTGTGACTGTCTCGTTGTCCTTGACCATGTCCACCCGCGCGATGCCGTGCTTGATCTTGATCTTCTCCGCTTCCGTCTGCGACGTGAGCAACCCGATCGCAATGTCCTTCGTGACGTTCTGCCCGCCGATCGGCAGGATCACCGTGTGGCGGATGCTCCCGTCCACGAAGATGGCCAGATCGGTCGTGCCGCCGCCCAGGTCCACCATCGCCACGCCCAACTCCCGCTCTTCCTGGCTCAACACGGCTTCGCTCGAGGCCAGCGGCTGGAGCACGATGTCCACGACATCCAGGCCGGCGCGGTTGACGCACTTCACGATGTTCTGCGCCGAGGTCACCGCGCCCGTGATGATCTGCACGTCCACCTCGAGCCGCGAACCGGACATGCCCAGCGGCTCGCGGACGCCGTCCTGATCGTCCACCATGAATTCACGCGGGATCACATGCAGCAGCCGCCGGTCCGGCCCCAGCACGGCCATGGAACGGGCCGACTCGATCGCGCGATCGATGTCCGCGCGGGTGACCTCCTGTTTTTTCAACGCGACGACGCCCCGCGAATGCACGCCGGTGATGTGGCTGCCGGCAATGCCGGTGTAGACCGAATTGATCTGGACCGCCGCCATCAGCTCGGCCTCTTCCACCGCCTTCTTGACGGATTCGACCGTGCTCTCGATGTCCACGACGACGCCCTTGCGCAGGCCGCGCGAGGGATTGGACCCGACGCCGATGATGTTCACCGTGCCGTCCTCCGTCACCTCGGCCACGATGGCGCAGATCTTTGTCGTTCCGATATCCAACCCGACTACGATGTGATCCCGTCTGGCCATACTGGTCACCCCCTCTCGTGCATAGTCACGCTCTCGGCACAGCGTCCTCGATGCGTCAAGACAGTTGCTCCCGTTCGCGCACAATCACCTTGTCGGAAAACCGCAGATCGATGTCGGGCCGTCCCTTTCCCGCGCCGACGCGGCGCACCGGCTCCACCGTGCGATACCGTTCCCACTGCTCGTCGAACGGCGCGGGGCCGAACTGGAATCGCATCCCCTGAACATAGGCGACGGCATGGTCCGGATCGCTGACGTCAATTTCGGCCCGGCCGTCCAACGACTGCGCCAGCAATCCGGCCAGCTTGATGCCGTGCTGCGCGGCCTGGCGCAGGCGGGCGTCCCCCTGCAACAGCCGCTTGTGATCGACGCCCACCACCACCGGCAGCTCCTCGTGTTCGTGTTCCGCCAGCGCCGTGAGCACCGCGCCGTCGTCATCCAGGAGGAACGCCGCGGACGGTGTTCTCAAGACCGCCGCCGGGCGGCGTTCGGTAATCTCCACGGACAAGGCATGCAGCGGCAGCCGGCTGATGGCCGCCCTCTTGATCCACGGATGCGCCGACACGCGCGTCTCCAACTGTCCCGGGCTGACGGTGAGCAGCGTCGCGCGCGCATCCAACTGCAGCCGTCCCACCACCTCGTCGCGCGTCACGGTGCGAAGACCAGTCACCCGCACCTCCCGGATTTCGAACCAGCCGGCCGCGAGCGGTCTCGCCGCGTCGTAGGCCTGCACCGCCGTCCATGCGCCCAGCGCGGCGGCCACGGTCCAGAGCATCGTGCGCGCCACCGGCCCGGCCCGGCCCATTTTCCCGCGCCGCGCCGGCGTACGCCCGGACAGCCGCTGCAGATTCGGGCGCGGCCCCTTCGCGCGGCCGAACCCTGCCGTCGTCAAGCGCTTCAACATCGCGCCGCCTTCGCGCGTCGCAGCGCCGATTCCAGAATGCGTTCCGTGAGCGTGTCGTAGTCCATGCCCGCTTTTGCTGCCGCCATCGGCAGCAGGCTTGTCTCCGTCATGCCAGGGATCGTGTTCACTTCCAACACATAGGGCTTGCCGCGTGGCGTCACCCGGAAGTCCACGCGCGCCGCGCCGTCGCAGCCCAGAATGTCGCAGGCCCGCACGGCCAGTTCCGTCACCTGCCGGTTCACCCTGGCCGGCAGGGGCGCCGGGCAGAGGTAGCGGCTGCGTCCCTTCGTGTACTTGGCGGCATAGTCGTAGAATCCGCCTGGCGCCACGATCTCGATCGTCGGCAAGGCTCTCGCCCCCCGCATCCCCCTGAGCACCGACACGGTCACCTCGTGGCCGGGAATGTAGGCCTCCACGACGGCTTCGCGGTCGTGCGCATGCGCGCGCCTGAGCGCGGCGCGCCACTCGGATGCCTTCCGGACGATTGAAATGCCGATCGTGGATCCCTCCGCCGCCGGCTTCACGATCACCGGCCACTTCAAGCGAGCCGGTTTCGAAGCCGCGACGCCCTTCCGAACGACGATGCCGTCCGGCACCGGAATGCCGTGGCAGGCCAGCAGTGTTTTTGCCGTCACCTTGTGCATCGCCATCGCGCTCGCTCTCACGCCGGAGCCTGTGTAAGGCATGCCGATGGTCTCCAGCAATCCTTGGATCGTCCCGTCTTCTCCGCCCGGCCCGTGCAATGCGAGAAACGCCATCTCCACCCTCTTGGCCTGCAATTGCCGCAGCAACGAGCCGTTCACATCAATGGCGACCGCCCGGTACCCCCGGCGCAGCAGCGCCCGATACACCGCCTGCCCGGTCCGCAGCGACACCTCGCGCTCCGACGACCGCCCGCCCATGAGCACGCCAATCCGAAGTTTCGTCAAAGGCATGATCGTTAACCGTTAGTCGTTGCACGTGAGACGCGAACCGGCACAAGACCCGCCAGAACCCTCTCTTCAACGTTGAACGGTTCACGGTTCACGGTTAATGTCTTCACGGTTCCCCGACGATCTTCAGTTCC
>JANOEZ010000239.1:0-8866 GCA_031413335.1 Nitrospirota bacterium | reverse complement strand
ATCGCCAAGCGGATATCCGGTAATCGATTCGTCGCATTGGGCATCCAAAAATCGCCACTCCCATCCGCGAAGGTCCACGGGACGCGCTACGGCGCGAACTGGCCATGAAGGTGTTCCAGCACACGGCCCGCTATGACAGTCTGATTGCCGGCTATCTGGAGAAGCAGGTGCAGGGTGGCGATGGAAAGTTTCCGAAGATGCTGTCCCTGCAGTTCGAGCGTGTGGAGATGCTCCGTTATGGAGAGAATCCGCACCAGCAGGGCGCGTTTTACTGCGAGTTGAATTCGAAGGAACCGTCTGTGTCGCGCGGGAAGATTCTGCACGGCAAGGCGATGTCCTATAATAATTTCCTCGATTCCAATTCGGCCCTCGAACTGGTGAAGGAATACGACGAGACCGCCGTCGCGATCATCAAGCACAACAATCCCTGCGGCGTCGCGCTCGGGGCCACGCCGGTCGAGGCCTATGTGAAGGCGCGTGAAACCGACCCGGTGTCCGCCTTCGGCGGTGTGCTGGCCTTCAATCGCCCCGTGGACCTGGCAGCGGCCAAGGAGATCACGTCCACGTTCGTCGAGGTCGTCATTGCGCCTGGTTTTGCCGAGGACGCACTGGCCGAGTTGAAGCGCAAGAAGGATCTGCGGCTTTTGGATGTCGGGCCGCTGAGCAAGGCGACGTCCGAAGGAGTCGATCTCAAAAAGCTCGTCGGCGGCTTGATCGTGCAGGATCGGGATCTCGGTGCGCTCGGCGATCTGAAGGTACTGCCGGTGCCGACGCAGCGGAAGCCGACTGCGGAGGAATATGCGGCCTGCGCCTTCGCGTGGAAGATCTGCAAGCACGTGAAGTCGAATGCGATCATCTATGCCAGGCCTGGACAGACGGTCGGCATCGGCGCCGGGCAGATGAGCCGGGTGGACAGCGTCAAGCTGGCGGCCATGAAGGCGCAGATGCCGGTCAAGGGCTGCGTGATGGCATCCGATGCATTTTTCCCCTTCCGCGACGGGCTCGATGCTGCGGCTCAAGCCGGGATTACGGCAGTCATTCAGCCGGGCGGTTCGATTCGCGATCAAGAGATCGTAAAGGCTGCCGACGAGCATGGCATCGCAATGATCATGACCGGCATGCGGCACTTCAGGCACTAACGGAGCATGACCCTCTCTTCTTTCTGCTCCCTCACTTCGCCTTCGGTGATTCCACGATGAAAATTCTGGTGATCGGCAGCGGCGGGCGTGAGCACGCGCTGGTGTGGAAGATCGCGCAGAGCCCGCGCATAACGAAGCTCTATTGCGCGCCGGGCAATGCGGGCATCGAGCAATTGGCGACCTGCGTGGCCATTCAAGCGGATGACATTGCCGGCCTCAAAGCTTTCGTCCTCTCTGAAAAAATCGACCTGACCGTCGTCGGGCCTGAAGCGCCGCTGGCGGCCGGCATTACCGACGAATTCAGAAAGGCCAAACTGAAAATCTTCGGGCCGACGCGGGCCGCGGCTCAACTTGAGTCGAGCAAAACATTTTCAAAGGAATTGATGTTCCGGCACCACATCCCGACGGCGGCCTCGCAGAGTTTTACGTCATTGCAGCCGGCATTGGAGTATCTCGAGCATCAGCAGGTGCCGATCGTCGTCAAGGCGGATGGATTGGCGCAGGGCAAGGGGGTCGTCGTGGCCGAGACGCTGGAGCAGGCCCGCCAGGCCCTCCGCGACATGCTGGAAAAGAAGACCTTCGGCCAGTCCGGCAGCCGCGTCGTGATCGAAGAGTTTTTAGACGGGGAAGAGCTGACGATCATGGCCTTTACCGATGGGAAAACCGTCGTGCCCATGCTGCCGGCGCAGGATCACAAGCGCGTGGGAGACGGGGACACGGGGCCGAACACCGGCGGGATGGGGGCCTACGCGCCGGCGCCGCTCGGCACGCCGGCCCTGTGCGCTGTCGTGCTTCAACAAGTATTGCAGCCTGTGGTGGACGCCATGTCAAAATCCGGCAGCCCCTTCGCCGGTGTCTGGTATGCCGGGCTGATGATCGTCAAGGGGAAGCCCTACGTGCTGGAGTTTAACGCGCGCTTCGGCGATCCCGAGACCGAGGTCGTGCTGCCGCTGCTCAAAACCGATCTCGTGGACGTGGTCGAGGCCGTGGCGGACCATCGATTGGACCAAGTGTTGGTG
Source organism: Nitrospirota bacterium (assembly GCA_031413335.1). Lineage (GTDB taxonomy): Bacteria > Nitrospirota > Nitrospiria > Nitrospirales > Nitrospiraceae > 2-02-FULL-62-14. Next base: position 6,708 of record JANOEZ010000239.1, on the reverse strand, counting down.
GAATGGCACGACCGGTCGGCTGTCTGTGTGGTGATGACGTCCGGAGGCTACCCGGGGGCCTATCAGACGGGCGTGCCGATCGCCGGGCTTCCTGAAAAAGTTTTGTCCGGGGACGTTCTGGTGTATCATGCGGGCACGAAACGGCAGGGACGCGACGTGGTGACGGCAGGCGGCCGTGTGTTGGGTGTCACGGGAGTTGGCGCGCATTTCACGGATGCCATGCAACGGGCCTATGCGACGGTGCGGATGATATCGTTTACCGGCTGCCACTATCGCTCCGATATTGCCCAACGGGCTATTCGAGCTGGGGTCGCACACAGATGATGGGTGGAACGGCTGAGATGGCGTTGGTGCGGGCATTCCGAGAAGATGCCAACGAGACGAGTGTCAGCGACGCCGTGCGCGTCGTGCGGAATGGCGGCGTGCTGGCCATGCCGACGGACAGTGTCTATGCGTTGGGCGCCTGCGCGTTCGATGAGGCCGCGGTTCGCCGTGTCTGCGCCATCAAAGGCCAGCGCGAGCAGAAGCCGATTCTGGTGTTGATTGCCGATCGTTCGCAGCTCGAGGCGCTGGTCGCTTGCGTGCCGCCTGCCGCAGCGGCCTTAATGGATCGCTTGTGGCCGGGACCTCTGACCATCGTGCTTCCCGTGTCTCCGCGTCTGTCTGCTGTCCTGACAGCGGGGACAGGAACGATCGGCGTACGGTTGCCGGCGCAGCCGCTCCTCGCGAAATTGCTCCACGCCACCGGTCCATTGACGGGGACCAGCGCAAACCGGTCCGGAGAGTCGCCGGCACGGACGGCTCGTGATGTTGCACAGAGCCTTGGAGATGACGTGGATTTGATTCTGGATGGCGGACCGGCGTCCGCGACCCTGCCTTCGACGGTGGTCGACGCAACGGGGATCGTCCGAGTGTTGCGGGAAGGGCCGATTGGGAGGGCAGCGATTCAGGCAGCGTTGGCACAGGCAGGCATTGAGGTGGTGTGAGCAGGATGTGCGAGGACGGGCGAGCGGTCATGGCGAAAAGCCGGAAGGAGGAGAGTCGATGACTACTATGCAAGTTGGGAGAGGTGCAGGTCTGGCTGGGCTCATCATCATGGTGGCGCTTGGCATGAGCGGGTGCGATTATTGGCCCCCGGCTCTCCAGGCCCAGATTGAGCAGGCGAAGGCCGAGACCCAGGCGGTGACGGCGGAGAAAGCCAAGGCGGAGGCCCACGTGGCCAGCATGACGACCGAAAAGACCGCGCTGGTCAATAAGGTGGAAGAATTAACCAAGCTGATTAAGGCCAGAGCCGATCAGGTCGTAAGCCTGGAGCAGAGTCTGGCGGCTGAGCGTGAGAAAGTCACCAAGCTGTCGGTGAAACCGGCAGCGACGAAGAAAAAGGCCGCGCCGGCTCCGAAGAAGCACTAGCACGAACGGTTCGCGAACGTTATTTGGACGAGGAAGACAACGGCGTTGCCGGGGTTGTTGAGGATGCACTCGACCCGGCAGCTGCCGGTGGCCCCGTCGGCTTCTCGGAGGCAGCAGGGGAGGCCGGCGTGGCCGTGCTCGTCGGGGTGGCCGTGCCGGAAGATGCGCCGCCGTCTTTTTTCTGAACGGGTTCGCTCTTCTCTTCCGTCTTGGAATCAGCTCCAGGCTTCATCTTGTCGGAGTAATCCGTGACATACCACCCGGTTCCCTTGAACATGATGGCCGGCGCAGAGATGACTTTGGTAACGGCCTGGCCACATCGTGTGCAACTGGACACGGGCGCGTCGGTCATGCTCTGTTTGAGTTCAAACCGGTGCTGGCAGCTCTGGCACACGTATTCGTAAATCGGCACAACCCACCTCGTTCTGTTTCTTTGATTACCCGTCAGTATACCGTACTTCAGCACTCGCCGGTGTGAATAAGGCTCGGTTGCGCTACGCCTTGGCAGCCAGTTTTTTGATGGCCGCATCAATGCGGTCCAGCCCTCGGGTGATGGTCTCCAGACTGGTCGCGTAGGAGAGGCGGATGTGGTTGGCGCTTCCGAAGGGTTCGCCAGGCACGACGGTCACGTTGGCTTCTTGGAGCAGATAGGCCGCCAGGCCGGATGCGGATGTGATCGTACCGGCGGCATGCCTGCGGCCGAAGAGTCCTGAGATATTGGGAAATGCATAGAAGGCGCCCGTCGGCATCCGGCAACTCATTCCGGGGATCGTATTCAAGCGCTCGACGATCACTCGGCGCCTCCGATCGAACTCCTGGACCATTTGTTTCGGAAACGTGTCTCCGCTGTTCAGCGCCGCGACTGCGGCCTTCTGAGAAATCGAGGTCGGGTTGGAGGTGCTTTGGCTCTGGATATTGGCCATTGCCGTGAGCACATCCTTGGGGCCCGCCGCATAGCCGATACGCCAACCGGTCATGGCATAGGCTTTGGAGACGCCGTTGACGATGATCGTTCGTGCAGCCACATCCGGGCCGAGCGAAGCGATGCTGACATGGCGCACTCCGTCGTAGGTGATCTTTTCGTAGATCTCGTCGGAAATAATGACGAGATCATGCGCGAGCGCGATCTGCGCAATGCCTTCCAGCGATGCGCGGTCGTAGGTCGCGCCGGTCGGATTGCAGGGGCTGTTTACGATGATAGCCTTGGTACGGGGCGTGATGTGCGCCTTCAGTCTGTCCGCTGTGACGGCATAACCGTCCTCCTCGCGCGTGTGGACGAGCACGGGCGTCGCGTCGTTCAGCAGCACCTGATCCTGGTAGGAGACCCAGAATGGCGCCGGAATCAGGACCTCGTCACCGGCCTCAAAGAGCGCCTCGGCAATGTTGTAGAGGCTATGCTTGGCCCCGCACGACACGAGAATCTGGGATTTCTCGTACCGGAGGCCGTGGTCTGCGTCGAGCTTCTTGACGATGGCCTGCTTGAGTTCGTCGATGCCGGAGCTGGCCGTGTACTTGGTGAAGCCCGCCCGAATGGCCGCCTCAGCCGCTGCTTTGATCGGTTCCGGCGTGTCGAAGTCCGGCTCGCCGGCGGCGAAATCGACGACGTCGATCCCCTGGGCGGCCATCGCCTTGGCCGTGGCCGCGATACTGAGCGTCGGCGAGGGGACGATCCGGCCTGTGCGGGTGGCAAGTTTCATGTGGCGCGTGCCCCGATGCGCCGTATCAATCGCTGCGCGACTTGCGGGTGCAGGAAATCGGTCAACCGTCCGCCGAAGCGCGCAACTTCCTTGATGATGGTGGACGTGAGATAGGAATATTCCTCGCTGGGCATGAGGAAGACGGTCTCCACGGATTTGTTCAGCTTCCGGTTCATCAGGGCCATCTGGAATTCATACTCGAAGTCGGAGATGGCGCGGAGCCCGCGAATGACGGCGTGAGCTTTCCGTTTGTGCACGTAGTCCACCAGCAGTCCCTTAAAGGTCACCACCTCGACGTGGGGGAGACCCTTCGTTACCAGCTTGACCATTTCCACGCGTTCAGTCAGATCAAAGAGGGGACGCTTCGTCGGATTGGGCGCAACGGCAATGATGACTTTGTCGAAAACGCGCAGGCTCCGAGCGATAATATCGGTATGCCCGTACGTGACCGGATCGAATGTGCCGGGGTAGACGCCGATTTTCATAGCGCGGGGCCGTCCTGCGCCGCGACCTCGAACACCGAGAGCGTTGTATCGCCGTAGCGATACTGCCGCAGCAGGTTCATGCGCCCTTTGGCGGGCGACACCGTCAATTTGCTGGCGTGCTCAAGGACGATCACCGCATCAGGAGCGAGCGTTGCCGTTTCGGCCAGTGCCGACCACAACTCGGCGAGGTGGTCCTGCTGATAGGGCGGATCGGCAAAGATGAGATCGTGCTGACCGACTGCGTTCGCGCTGCGACGGAGAAATGCGCCGGCATGGCAGGTCTGAATATCAGCCGCGGTGTCGAGTCCGCAGTGAGCCACGTTGGCGCGGAGTACGCGTAGCGCGGCCGAGCTTGATTCGACGAAGGTCACGCGTTGGGCGCCACGGCTCAGCGCTTCGATGCCGATGGCGCCGGTTCCCGCGTACAAATCGAGAAATCGAGAGCCGGGGACCCGGCCTCCCAGGATTGAAAACAGCGCTTCCTTGACGCGGTCGGCCGTCGGACGCAGTCCGGGGCCCTTGGGCCCTTGAAGCCGCCGTCCTTTTTGAGTGCCTGCAATGACGCGCATCGTTGTTTGGGAGAAGCGTAGAGGTGACTGTAGCACACCATTTTTTTAAGGGTCAAGGCGCAGGCAGGTGTATAGGGAGGCGCTGAGCGGTGTGCGAGGGATGCGGTAGGCGCGGATCCGCGCGGCTGACTTTGACGACGCCAGGGGGCAGAGCCTATACTGTGTCTGCCCCCTGTGATTAGGATACGAAATGAAGTGGATGCGAAGAGTCGCAGACCGGGAGCGCGATTAGCCGAGCGAACGGGTAGGAACCGGCTGCTGCTCAATTTCAGCCAGACTCCTTCGTTTGTTGGCCGCAATGGTCCGGTCAATAATAGAACCGCAGTTGATGCATTTCCAGGCGTAGAAGATGAGGAAGAAGTCTGAAAACCGCTCCATCATCATCAAGCCTTTGCATTTCGGACAATCCATAATGGCCTCCAAGTCTCAATCGTCTTGCCCGTGGTCTATTTGGCGTACGTGTCATAGACTAAGCAAATCCCACGCCCAAAAATGTACTATTGTTAAATATCAATAACTTACACATAGTTTATGTGAAAATGCTGTGTATAATACGTTGTTAATATGTAGATAAAAAGTCACGCTTTTGGGTGATTCAAGCCACAGGGTGGCCGGGAAGGGGGTAGGGAAGTGCAAGGAAAAGGCGGAATCCATCAGTGGCCGTTAAGTGAGCGGCCAAGGGAGCGATTGTTACAGGATGGTCCGGAGGCACTATCGGATGCGCAACTGCTGGCCATTCTCCTGCGTGTCGGACGCCGGAACTCGTCGGCGGTCGAGGTTGCGATGGATCTCTTGCTGAAATTGGAGGGTCTTCAAGGGCTGTCGAACCGCAGCGTGGAGGAACTGTGCCGGATTTCCGGCATCGGCCCTGCCAAAGCGGCACAGCTGAAGGCGGCGATTGAGCTGGGCAAGCGTGTACTGGCGGCGCCGCTATCGAGCGGGATGCAGGTTGCATCCAGCTCAGATCTGTTCCGCCACTATTATCCGCTGTTGCGGGATCTTCGCCATGAAGTGTTCAAAGTCGTCTTGCTGGATGCCAAGCATGCCATCATCAGGGACGCGACGATTTCGGAGGGAAGCCTCACGGTGAGCATCGTGCATCCCCGCGAGGTGTTCAATCTGGCCGTCCGCGAATCGGCGGCTGCCGTGATTTTTGTGCACAATCATCCAAGCGGCGATCCCAGCCCCAGCGAAGAGGATCGGGTGCTGACCGCGCGGCTGGTCGCGGCGGGCGAGCTGTTGGGCATCCAGGTGCTCGACCATCTAATTGTAGGAGACGGGCGCTATACGAGTTTTTCCGATCAGGGATGGCTGGGCCGGGATCAGCCTGTGCGTGCTGTTGTCGGACGGGCCAAGAAATGATTTGTTTGGCTTGATGCGTTTTGGTATAAGCAAACCTCTGAAGGTCCGCCTGGGTCTGTGATGCTGTGGCGGGAACTCGTCTGCGGTGGGTGCAGGATGACTACCGTAGCGCGGCCAAGTACCGTATCCTCCCTGCACCGGGTCCTTCCCGGCGCGCTGCTTGCCCTGTCTACATTCGTTTTCTGCTATCTCCTTGCACCGCCTGAACTTGTCCGTGCGGAGAATAAGCCTCCGGTCCCCTCTACGCCTGCCATCAAGAAGGGCGTGCTTCTCGTCGCGCACCCAAGCCTGATGGATCCGAACTTCCGGCAAGCCGTTGTGTTGATCTGTGAGTCTGGAGCAGACGGCACGTTGGGGGTTATCATCAACCGACCGACCGGATTGTTACTGTCCGAGGCTCTGCCAGCCCTTCCTGTGTTGAAAGGAACCTCATACGTCTTGTTTGCCGGAGGACCGGTTCAACCGGACGGCATTCTCATGCTGTTTCGTATTGTGGAGGTTCCGGACCAGCTAAAGAAAGTGCTCGAGCGCGTCTATATGGGCTTGAGTCGGGAGATCCTCGAACGGGTCATCACGAAGCCGAACCCGACCGAAACGTTTCGTGCCTATGCGGGCTACGCCGGATGGGCGCCCGGGCAATTGGAATTTGAGATGGCCATGGGGTCGTGGGCAGTGATTCCAGGCGACCCGTCGAGCATATTCGACAAGATGCCGGAGACGCTCTGGACGGAAATGGTCGAGGCCATGCAAGCGCCTCGTGTGATTCGTCAGGAATGACGGGGAGGAGCCGCGTGGCCTGATTGTCTGCGGCCCTTCCCGGAGGAGAATGTATGCGCCGATGCTGAACTCGATCACCGGCTGCTGGGCCACCTACGGGATGGAGTTCTCCGTGTACGAGGAAATGTCGAGGGAGCTGGCGGTACGAGTCGTGGAAGAACATAGGGCGGGCAAGCCGCCATGGTCTGAACGCTACTTCTCGGCGGGTTTCAGGACGACGTAAAAAGCGCGGGTTTCACGGAGCACTCGCACGAGAATCGTCTCGCCTCGTTTGGCCTTGGACACGGCCGTCGTAAACGCGTTCACAGAGACCACCTCAACGCGATTGACTTCCTTGATGAGGTCGCCTTCCCGAAGGCCTTCCGCTTCCGCAATGCTGCCAGGGTCGACTTTGGCGATCAGCACGCC
>JANOEZ010000238.1:0-5068 GCA_031413335.1 Nitrospirota bacterium | reverse complement strand
TATCCTCAGTCCTGAGCCCTCAGTCCTCATTACTAGGGAAACGTCGGGGCGTAGCGCAGCCTGGTAGCGCGCCTGCTTTGGGAGCAGGATGTCGGAGGTTCAAATCCTCTCGCCCCGACCAAAAATACCGTGATCCGTTGTGCGTGATCCGTAATGGACGAGATGAATAGCAAGCGCCCTCTTTCCCGCTCCCCGCACGCATGACGCATCACGGATCACCGATCACGCTCTCCGAATGCGCCCGTAGCTCAGTTGGATAGAGCACGAGCCTTCTAAGCTCGGGGTCGCTGGTTCGATTCCAGCCGGGCGCACCACTCCTCGCTTCGCTCGTCGTTTGGCGCGACTGGTCCTTCCCGGCGGCTGTTGATCGGGCAGTGCCGCGCCAGTAGTACCAACGGGCTGTGGCGCTTGATCGCTAAGCAAGGTGTCGCTGCGCGACATTCATTGGAAAACCCCGTTTCCCAGTTGACGCCACCGATCAAACCTCCTAAGTTGTTCCGCATCATCAACCCTTCATGAGGTGACTGCATGTTCGCCGCTGTACATACCTTCGAATGCAAGCAGGGGAAAAAGTTTGAATTGGTGATGCTGTGGAACAGTGCCATTCTGCCTGAATTGGCGAAGCAGAACGGGTGCACGGGCGGGATGCTGCTGGTGGATCCTGATTCCAATAAGTGCACGGGCATTGAGGTCTGGGAGAGCGATGTGGCGGCCAGTTCCTTCGATACGACCGGGGGGGCGAAAAAGTTGATGGATAAACTGACGCCAGTCGTCGTGGCGCCGCCCGAGCGTGTGCAGATGCATGTCATGGCGCAGAATGCGCTGAAGACCTGACGGGCTTGTGAAATGTGTTTCAGCTATCCGGAAGACCGGTACCGCATGCGGGTGCCGTGGGTCATGGAGAGGCTGATTTCCTCTGCCGGCAGTGGCGAAGGAAAGTAAGCCCCTGAAATCTTGGCATCGTTCAGACTGGCCCTCTCCAAGCAGCTTTCCCTGAAATCCACCCCGCGCAGGTCCGCCTGGCGAAAGTAGCAGTGGCTGAAATCGAGGCCGTCGGCGTCGAGTCCCCGTAAATCCACGTTCCGGAAGTCGCAGGCCGTCAGATCTGGCTTGGCGCCGGCGGCTTTCTTCGCGTTGAACTCGGCGATCTTGCCTTCCCGGAGAAGACAATACAACGGATCGTTGGAGAGGCGGATTTTCCCTGATCCAGGCATGGGTCCTCTATTCTGGGCGTGGGTAGTTGTGGTGTCGTATCGGTCGGTTCAGAAAATTTCTTGAGCGGTCAGCCGGAGAGCCCTGTTGATTCACGGCAGGGGGCAGGGTATGGTGTGCGCCAGAATGGATCCGGCGAGGGGATGCATGCCGCGGAAGAGAGCGAACCCGTCATCGAGACGGACCCGCAAGCCGACGACATCGGTTCCGGCCGTGGCGAAGCGGCGGTTTCAGCAACGGCTGCTGAGCTGGTACAAGGAGTATGGCCGCGACCTGCCCTGGCGGAAGACATTCGATCCATACAAAATCCTCGTGTCGGAAGTGATGCTGCAACAGACGCAGGTGGATCGCGTCATTCCCAAGTACCATGAATTTCTGGAGCGGTATCCGTCCTTCGAAGCGCTGGCCGAGGCGCGGCCGACCGAGGTCAAGAAAACCTGGTATCCGCTCGGCTACAACATCCGTCCCCTCCGCCTGCACAGCATCGCCTGCGAAACGGTTGCGCGGTACGGAGGCGCGCTGCCGAACGACCACGAGGAGTTGCTGTCGTTCAAGGGCATCGGGCGCTACACGGCGGGCGCCATCCGGTCCTTTGCATTCAACGAAGACGCGCCGATTCTGGATACCAACGTGATGCGCGTGCTCCATCGCGTGTTCGTGGGCACCGGCAATCCCAAGCATCAGAAAAATCTGCTCTGGGAACTGTCGGAGGCGCTGATTCCAAAGGGCAGGGGGTATGATTTCAATCAGGCGCTCATGGATTTCGGCGCCACGGTCTGCACGGCCCGCGATCCCTACTGTCTGCTGTGCCCCATGAAGAGCTTTTGTGAAACGTATCCGTACCAACAGCCGTGACGGGTGATGAGTGACGGGGACGAGCGGGGGGCGGTGGTGAAAAAAAAGGCCGGTTCCCGTCGCGCGCCTGCAGTTATTCAGGTTGCGGCCGGGCTCATCTTTCGCGAAGGGCGTTATCTGATTGCCAGACGCAAAGCGGGTACGCACCTCGGCGGGCTGTGGGAATTCCCGGGCGGCAAGCGCGAGCCGGGGGAGTCGCTGGAAGACTGTCTGCATCGCGAGCTTCGGGAGGAACTTGGAATTGACGTCACGCCGCCGGTCCATTTTCGCGTGATCCGGCACGAGTATCCGGAGAAGACCGTGGAGCTGCATTTCTTTCGCTGCACGATCAGCCGTGGAGAGGCCGCCGCGTTGGACTGCGAGGAAGTTCGCTGGGTGATGCCGGGCGAGATGACGCAGTACGAATTCCCTCCGGCGGACCGTCCGCTGCTTGAGGCACTGCAAACATTATGAAGATCGTGCTCGACATCGAAACGGTCCAGGCGCCGCGCGAGGAGTGGGCGAAACTCGCGGGGTTGGCTCCTGCTTCTGGCGACGACGCGGCAGGCAGCGACGATCTCTTTGTTCGAGCCGAGGCCGATCAGCGCCAACGACTTGAAGACGAGCAATATGAAAAGTCTTCATTCGACGGCACGTTCAGCCGGATCGTCTGCATCGGCATGATCATGCTGAACGACTCGATGGACGCGCAGGGAGCGGTGTCCTGGTATGGAGCGAACGAAAAGGAGTTACTGCGGCAGTTTTGGGCGAAACTGGGGCAGCTTCGCCCTTCATTATATATCACGCACAACGGCCTCGGCTTTGACCTGCCGTTCATCAAGAAACGCTCGGTCATCCATCAAGTCAAGCCGCCGTTTGAGATTTCACTGGCCAAGTTCAGGACCGAGCCGGTCTACGATACGATGGCGGTCTGGAGCAATTGGGATATGCGTGGATGGGCCAAGCTGGCTGTGCTGGCGCGCGCGCTGAACGTCGAAGCGAAATCCGGCAGCGGGAAGCAGGTGGCCGAGATGTGGGCGAAGGGGCAGGGGAAGGAAATCGCCGAGTATTGTTTACAAGATACCTACGTGACCTATGCCTGCTATTGCCGGATGAATTTCCGGGAGCCCCACTCACGCAATGTCGTGCTGCTGAATAAAGAACTGATTGAAGTTAGCTGAGGGAACGCGCGCTCTAAGGTAGGTATATGCGATGCATCTGACACCGAGGGAGCAGGAAAAACTTTTGATCTACGTTGCGGCGCAGTTGGCGAAGGACCGCAAGGGGCGGGGTCTGAAGCTCAACTATCCGGAGGCCGTGGCCTATCTGACCGCTGAGATTCTTGAAGGCATTCGTGATGGGCGGTCGGTGGCTGACCTGATGAGCTACGGCGCGACCTTGTTGGGACGCAAGGATGTTCAATTTGGCGTGCCCGAGATGCTCACCGAGCTGCAAGTTGAAGGTACCTTCCCGGACGGGACAAAGCTGGTCACGGTCCACCAGCCGATCCGCTAAAGCGATACATGAGCTACTGCCGTTAAAGCTTTACCATTACTGCTCTCATCGTGAGGCTATCATGAAGAAAAAAATGAAGCGTGTGCAGGGAAAGTCCAGGGGGAAGTTCTCCGGCAAGAGCCGTCCGGCAGGGTCTCTTCAGCCGGCTGATGTGATCCCTGGTGAGGTTCTGCTTGGCCGTGACGATGTGGTGGCTTTGGAAGGGCGGCAGACGGTCGAAATAACGGTTGCCAACACCGGTGACCGGCCCATCCAGGTCGGCTCGCACTGCCATTTTTTTGAAACGAACCGGGCGCTGCGCTTTGATCGTGAAAAGGCTTTCGGTTTTCGCTTGCAAGTACCGGCCGGAACGGCGGTTCGGTTTGAACCGGGCGAAGAGAAACGCGTGACGCTGGTCGCGTTCGGCGGAAACCGGATCGTCTACGGTATCAACGGCCTGACCAACGGCAGACTGGACGATCCGCAGGTCCGCTCGCGAGCCCTGGCGAAAGCGGTTGAGCTGGGCTTCATGCAGAAAGGAGCGTCGCGATGAAAATCCCACGACGCCAATATGCAGATCTTTATGGCCCCACGGTCGGCGATCGCATCCGGCTGGCCGATACGGAGTTGCTCATCGAGATCGAACGGGACCTGACAGTGCCGGGAGAGGAGGCCAAGTTCGGCGGCGGGAAGGTCATCCGCGATGGCATGGGGCAGTCTCCTTCGGCTACACGGAAGAGCGGCGCGCTCGATGTGGTTATCACGAATGCGATCATCCTGGACTACTGGGGCATCGTGAAGGCGGACATCGGCATCCGCGACGGCCGCATCGTCGGCATCGGCAAGGCGGGCAATCCCGACCTGATGCCTGGCGTGATGAAAGGAATGGAAATCGGGGCCGGCACCGAGGTCATTTCGGCGGAAGGCAGGATCGTCACGGCCGGTGGCATTGACACGCACATCCATTTCATCTGCCCGCAGATTATTTACGAAGGCCTTTCGGCCGGACTCACGACGCTGATCGGAGGCGGAACAGGCCCTGCGACCGGGACGAACGCCACGACCTGCACGCCCGGCGCCTGGAACATTCACCGGATGCTGGAAGCGGCGGACGGTTTCCCGATCAATCTTGGTTTTCTCGGCAAGGGCAATTCATCGCTGCAGGATGGATTGAAGGAACAGGTCGAGGCGGGCGCGATCGGGCTGAAGCTGCACGAAGATTGGGGGACGACGCCAGCGGCGATCTCGACCTGCCTCGACGTGGCGGAGCAGTATGACGTGCAGGTGGCGATTCACACGGACACGATCAACGAGGCCGGTTTCGTCGAGGACACCATCAAGGCCATTGCCGGCCGGACGATTCACTCGTTCCATACAGAAGGCGCGGGTGGCGGCCACGCGCCCGATATTATCAAGGTGTGTGGTGAACCGAATGTCCTGCCGTCTTCGACCAATCCCACCATGCCCTATACCGTAAACACGATGGACGAACATCTCGACATGCTCATGGTCTGCCACCACCTGAACC